>DASRSG010000105.1:0-11538 GCA_035656595.1 Jatrophihabitantaceae bacterium
CCGGCGCGTACAACGCGTCGAAGTTCGCACTTGAAGGCATCGCCGACGCGCTTCGGGTGGAGCTTCGACCATGGCGCATCAAGGTCGTCCTCATCGAACCGGGACCGGTCGCGACGGATCTATGGGGAAAGGCGCCCGAGCAGCACGCCGCGACACTGGCGGCGCTCGACCCGGAGACCCGCGAGCTCTATGCAGGACATCTTGCGAACGTGCCACGCGTCATCAAGACGATGCAGCGCCTGGCCGTATCGCCGGACAAAGTCGTAGATCGGATCGAGCGCGCGCTGACCGCCTCGAAGCCGCGAGCGCGGTACTACGTGAATCCGGGCAGCAGGGCGCAACTGGCCGGCTACGCCGCGACGCCGACTGCGGTCTTCGATGCGGTCATCGGGCGAGTGACCGGCGTCCCGCGACGGGCCTGATCGGCGTTAGGGGTAGCGGCTGCCCGTGGCGTAGGCGGCGACGGTTGCGGCGCCGTCGGGTGTGCGGATCGCGACCGGCAGGTGTCCCTTCGGTTGCGCGCCGAAAAGGTCGGCGACCAGCGCGTCAAGGGTCGGTGGTTGATACCCGTACGCCGCGAGGTAGGTCTGCACGTCAGGGAAGTACGCGAGGTCGTACGGACCGCCCAGCGCGGCGACGATGACGGGCGTCCCGGTGGCCACCAGTTGCTGCACGAGCGACTGTTGCCCGGTGTCGCCCCATGCGTTGTCGGTGGTCACGACCACGTCGTCGCTCTGCTTCGCGGCCGCAACCGCCGCGTCGATCGTCGCGGCGCTCGGATTTGAACCGGTGTAGAGGCGCTGCGTGGTGACGCCGTGCGAGGCGATCTCGCTGGCCAACGTCTGGGTCGTGCCCGCGCCCCAGCCGGTGACAAGCACCTTCTTGGCGGAGTTCGCGGCGAGCGGCAGTGCCTGCGCGTCGTTGCGGACGAGGGTGATCGAATCGCTCGCGGTGCGTGCTGCGATCGCCAGCTGTGCGGGCGTCCCCACCCTTGATGCCGCGGCCGAGGCGTCGACCTGGGCGTGCTGGAACAGCCCGAGCTTCTGCTTGAGTCGCAGGATGCGCAGGACGGATTCGTCCAGTCGCGCCTGGGTGATCTGGCCGGACTGCACCGCAGCGCGCACTGCGTCGATGGCGTCGGGCAGGTCGGAGGGCATGAGCAGGACGTCGTCACCCGCCTCGAGGGCTTGCACTGCGCGCTGCGCCGGCGGGATGTCTTCCAGGGCCGCTGCCGACAGTGCATCGGTGACCACCACGCCGTTGTAGTGCAGGGTATCGCGCAGCAGGCCGGTGACTATCGGTTTCGAGACGCTGGCCGGGGCGTTCGACGGGTCGAGGGCCGGCGCGATGATGTGCGCCGCCATGATCTCGTCCACGCCTGCCGCGATCGCGGCGCGGAACGGCGGCAGGTCGTTGCGCTCGAACTGCTGCTTGGTCTCGTTCGTGACCGCGACCCCGTTGTCGGTGTTCACACTCGTGCTGCCCAGGCCGGGAAAGTGCTTCGCGGTCGCCGCGATTCCGGCGCGCTGATAGCCGAGCACGGACGCGGCCGATAGCGCGGCTACCACGCCGGCGCGGTCGCCGAACGAGCGCGGACCGTCGGCGGAGTTGGCCGGGTTGGTGTTCACGTCGACTACTGGCGCGTCGTCGACGTTGATGCCGAGTGCGCCGAGCTGATCGCCGGTGGCGTGCGACATCGCGTAGGAGTCGACCGGCGAGAAGGTTGCGCCGATGGCCATGTTGCCGGGTGAGACCGCGAGCGGTGCACCGATCCGGGTGACGTTGCCGCCCTCCTGATCGGTACTGATCAGCAGCGGGGGCTCGCCGGAGTCAGCGGCGGCTTGCTGCAGGCCGTTGGACAGGGTGGCCATCTGCGTCGGGTTGTTGAGGTTGTCCGACCATGTGAAGTAGATGATCGAGCCGAGGTGGTACTTGGCCACCAGTTGCGCGCCGTTGTCGACGCCGTAGAGCGCCTGGTTCTGGCTGACGTCGGCCGGGTTGGTCGTGGTTGCTGAGTCGCCGTAGGCATAGGTCTCGAAGAGCTGGCCGATCTTCTCGTCCTGGCTCATCGCGGCGAGGGTTTGCAGCGCGCGGTCCTTCGTCCTGGCATGGCGATCGCGCGATACCGCTCCTGCCGGTACGGCGGCCGACGCAACGAGGCAGGCGGCGAGGATCGGAACGGCCACGTGACGGGCGGTACGCATCGTGCTCCCAGGGATAAAGGGATCGAACCGGTCGAAACAGGACCGTACGCCGATCATCACGAGTGGTCTAGACCTCTATCGGTGCTGGCAGGATCTGCCGCATGGTTCTCGCCGCCGTGCTCGTCCTCGCAGCGGTGTTTGGCGGTGCCGACCAATACCTCGCCAGCTTCCCGACGCTGTCGTGGGGCGCCCATTTGAGCTGGGTGAGCGCGGGCCGTTTCGTGTACAGCGAAAGCCTGGCCTTTGCCGGTGCTTTGATCAGCGGCCCGCTGTTCGGCTGGTTCGGGCAACGATGGCGCGTCGCGCGGGCGTGGGTCGGTGCGATAGTGACCGCGGCGGCGTTCTGCTTGGAACCGTTTGCGCATCAGGTGTTGCGCGATCCGGTGTCCTCAGCTCTGGTCGCTCGCGCCGAGATTGCGGTGGGAGTGCTCATGTTCGGGTGCGTCGTGCTCTCTACCGGCCGGCGCCGGTTGAGGCACCGATGACCCGCGAGGACCTGATCGGCCAGGCGACTCAGGCGCAAACCCCGCGCGGTGTCGTCGACCTCGGCATCGGCCAGCCGCAGGGCGCGATCCTGCCGGTCGAGCTGATGGCTCGGGCGATGACGATGGCGGCCGCGACCCGCCTGGGTCATCCGCTCCAGTACGGCACCGAACGAGGCGATGGGCATTTGCGCGCGGCGCTGGGCGATTTCCTGACCAAGCACTACGGGCATCCGGTCGACGGCGGACGGCTGCTCGTCAGCAACGGCAACTCGCAGGCGATCGATCTGTGTTGCGGCGCCCTTACCGAGCCGGGCGATGTCGTGTTCGTCGAGGAACCCACCTACTTCTTGGCGTTGCGCATCTTCGCCGATCACGGACTGCGCGTGATCGGCATTCCGGTCGACGATGACGGGATCACGATCGACGCGCTCGAAGCGCAACTGGCTGTGCACTCACCGCGGCTGTTGTATTGCATCCCGACCGCGCAGAATCCGACCGGCGCGTCGATGCCGCTGGAGCGTCGGCAGCGACTGGTTGAGCTGGCACGACAGCACGAATTCCTGGTGTTGGCCGACGAGGTCTATCAGTTGCTCGACTACAGCGGCACCGTGCCAGCTCCGCTTGCCGCGCAGATCGATTCGGGCGTGGTGCTTTCCCTCGGTACGTTCTCAAAGATCCTCGCGCCCGGGTTGCGCGTCGGCTGGATCCAGGCCAGCGATGATCTGCTCGACGCGCTCGTGGCTCGGGGGCAAGTGGTGAGCGGTGGCGGCTTGAACCCGTTCACGGCAGCGCTGCTCGCCCCGATCCTGGACGACGGTGGGGTTGATCAATATCTCGACGGACTGCGCGCAACCCTGCAGCGTCGCCTCGCGGTGATGGACGACGCATTGCGAGCACACCTCGGATCCGAGGTGCGCTACCGCCGGCCGGATTCCGGTTATTTCTTCTGGTTGCGTTTCCTGGACGACGTCGATACCGCGGCTGTTCTTCCGGCTGCGCTCGAGGCCGGTGTCGGGTTCCAACCCGGCCCGGCGTCCTCGACCCAGGGCGGCTTCGCAAACTGCCTTCGGTTGTCGTTCGCGCACTACGACGAGGCCGACATCCGCGCCGCTATCGCCCGCCTGGGGCGGGTCTTCGCGCGCAGTTAGCCGCCACCCGGTTGCGGGTCGTTGAGAAGATTTCTTGCGTGGCCGACCGGGTGACGTTTCGTACCGCAGGACCGGGCATCCCGGTGGTGACGGGCCATGCTGGATCAGCCTCATGCGTGTCACTCGGCACACCTTCGATGCGCCGATTTGCCGGACTGATACACCGGACATAACGTCACTGGTATGCGCCGCGCCCTCGCCGTACTGCTCGCCCTTGCGCTGACTGTTGCCGGTACCGGCCAGGCCCTCGCCCAGAACAAGCTGCCGGTTCCGTACGACTTCCTCAGCTCGGCCGTGCTGGCCGGCGCGCAGATGCAGCAGGACCCGCCGGGGGCGAACGACTGGCATTGCGCGCCGAGCAAGGCCCATCCCGAACCGGTTGTGCTCGTGCACGGACTGTTCGGCAACCAGGCCACCAACTGGCAGACCTATGCGCCGCTGCTGAAGAACAACGGCTACTGCGTCTACGCATTGACGTACGGGCAATCGGCAGCGGCCCCGGCACCGTTCACAAACACCTTCGGCGGGCTCACCAAGATCGAGCAGAGTGCCAAACAACTCAAGACGTTCGTGGCCAAGGTGCTCAAGCAAACCGGCGCCCGAAAGGTCGACATCCTCGGCCACTCCGAGGGCACCGTGATGCCCGACTACTACGCCAAGTTCCTCGGCGGCGCGCGCTACATCGACAAGTACGTCTCACTCGCCCCGCTCTGGCACGGGACGAACCTGGCCGGCCTGGCAACGATCACCGAGCTGACAGGGGCCTTCGGCTACACGGGCAGCAGCAGCCAGCTGTTCGGCGACTACTTCGCCTCGGGGGACGAAATGACCACCGGGTCGCCCTTCATGAAGAAGCTGCGCTCAGGCGGCACGCCTGCGGTCAAAGGCATCAGCTACACGAACATCGTTACGAAGTACGACGAGCTGGTAAATCCTTACACGAGCGGCATCCAGGTCGGCATGAAGAACTACACCGTGCAGGACTTCTGCGGTCAGGACTACACCGAGCACTTCGAGATCGCGGCGGATCCGGTCGCCGCGCAGATCGTGCTGAATACGCTCGATCCCGCGCATAAGCACGCCGTGCCGTGCCGCCTGGTGCTGCCGTTCGAAGGCGGCTGAGAGACTGGAGCCGTGCTCCGAGCCGAGGCGATCGTCGATCTCGACGCGATCCGCGACAACGTCGCGTTACTGAAATCCCGCACGTCCGCTGAGGTCATGTCGGTCGTCAAGGCCGATGGCTACGGGCACGGCCTGCTCGCTGCGGCTCGCGCGTCGCTGGCCGGCGGCGCAACGTGGCTGGGCACGGCGACCATCGACGAGGCACTCGCCCTTCGCGCGGCGGGCATCGACGCGCCTGCGCTCGCGTGGCTGTGGACGCCGTACGACGAACCAGCCGTGCATGCCGCTGTCGGCGCGAACGTCGACATCTCGGTCAGCAGCTCATGGCAACTCGGCATCGTCGCGGACGCGGCGCGCGCGCAAGGCATACCCGCTCGAGTGCACCTGAAGATCGATACCGGACTGTCCCGCAACGGTTCCTACCGCGACGACTGGGCCGATCTCGTCGCTGCCGCCGCGAAGGGCGACGCGATCGACGCAGTCGGCGTCTGGAGCCATTTCGCCTACGCCGACGAGCCCGGCCACCCGACGATAGGCAAGCAACTGCAGGCATTCCGGGAAGCGCTCGAGATAGCCGGGTCGCACGGCGTCCACCCGCAAGTGCGCCACCTCGCGAATTCGGCCGCCACGCTCACCCTGCCCGACGCGCACTTCGACCTCGTCCGTCCTGGCATCGCGGTCTATGGGCTCACGCCCGTGCCGCAGGAGGGCGACTTCGGTCTCGTCCCCGCCATGACGTTGCGCGCGGCGCTCGCCTCGGTCAAGCGCGTCCGAGCCGGCGAAGGCGTGTCCTACGGGCATGCCTACATCACGCCCGACGACACGACGCTCGCACTCGTCCCGCTTGGTTACGCTGACGGTATCCCGCGGCACGCAACCAACGTCGGTCCGGTCTCGATCAACGGGCAACGCTTCACCATCAGCGGCCGGGTGTGCATGGACCAGTTCGTGGTGGACGTCGGCGACCTCGCCGTCACCGAGCACGACGACGCAGTGCTGTTCGGGACGGGACGCAGCGGCGAACCGCGCGCGCAGGACTGGGCCGATGCGATCGGCACGATCCATTACGAGATCGTCACGCGAATCGGCGCGCGCGTGCCCCGCACCTACCGCGGTGACGCTGCGTCGTGAAGGGCGGCATCATCGCCGGCGTGCTCGCGGCCGCCGCGGCCAGCGGCGCGGTCATCGCCGACCGCCGCGTCCGCACCGTCCGTCGCACCGGAGTTGCCTCGCTCGACGCGTTCACCCCGCCCGTCCCCGATCGCGCCGGCTTCGTGCGTGCGATCGACGGCGTGCAGTTGTACTACGAGCAGGACGGCCCGCCCGATGCCGCACTGACCGTCGTGCTCATCCACGGCTTCTGCCAGAACCGCGACGACCTGCTCTTCCAGCGCCGCGCCCTGCTCGAGCAGTTCGGCGAGCGGGTGCGCATCGTGAGCATCGACCTGCGCAGCCACGGCAAGTCGCACCGCAGCGATCCCGGCCACGCGACCATCGACCAGCTCGGTACCGACCTCTACACGGTGCTCGAGGAACTCGCACCCGATGGTCGCGTCGTCCTCATCGGGCACTCCATGGGCGGCATGACGATCCTGTCGCTGGCCGACGCGCATCCCGAACTGCTCCCCGACCGAGTCGCCGGCGTCGTGCTCATCGGCACCTCGACCGGCAAGGTCGCCGCGCTGTCGCTCGGCATCCCGGCCGGCCTGGCGAAGCTGAGCGATCCGGTCGTCGGATTCGCACTTCGCGGTGCACGCTCACGAGTGGCGTTCGTCGAGCGGGGACGGGCGCGGGTAACCGATCTGGCATGGACGTTCGTGCAGCGCCTCGCGTTCGGATCCGAGGTCGACCCCGCGCTCGTCGAGTTCATCACCAGAATGATCGGCGCAACACCGATAGACGTGATCGCGGAGTTCTACCCGGCGCTGATGTCGCACGAGAAGGAATCCGCGCTGAAGCGGCTCAGCGACACCCCGGTCGTGATCGTGTGCGGCGAGAACGACCTGATCACACCGGTCGAGCACAGCGAAGTGATGGCTGCCGTCCTGCCGCATGCCGAACTCGTCGTGATACCGGACGCCGGTCATCAAGCGCACATGGAACGTCCCGAGCTCGCCAACGCACCGCTGCTGCGGCTCGTCCGCCAGGCTTTGAAGGCGCGGCGATGATCGAGTTACCGACTGCGGCTGACACCTACGAATTCGGTCGGCGCCTCGCGGCGATCTTGCGGGCGGGCGATCTCGTCGTGCTCAGCGGACCACTCGGTGCAGGCAAGACCGCACTGGTGCAAGGTGTCGGCGCCGGCCTCGGCGTGCAGGGCAACGTGGTGTCGCCGACCTTCGTGATCGCGCGGGTGCATCGCGGCCCGGTCCCGCTCGTGCACGTTGACGCCTACCGGCTCGGCTCGCTGGACGAGGTCGACGATCTCGACCTCGACGTGTCGACCGACGATGCCGTGACCGTGGTGGAGTGGGGGACGGGCAAGGTCGAGCAGCTTGCCGAGTCGCGCCTGGAAATCGAGATCGAGCGCGCCGCCGAATCCGAACAACGCACGGCGCGGCTCGTCCCACACGGCGGCGACTGGGCAGCGCGAGTTCGCCGACTCGCGTCGCCGTAGGCTGGCACATCGTGCTGGTTCTCGCGCTCGACACCTCGTCGGCGGCAGTTTCTGCCGCTCTCGTCGAGGTGTCCGACGATCGCGTCGAAGCAGTCGCCGCGCATCAGACAATCAATGTGCGCGGGCACGGCGAGTACCTCGCTCCGATGATCGCGGCTTGCCTGCGCGACGCGAACAGCGCACCGACCGATCTGCACGCGATCGTCGCCGGCACCGGACCCGGGCCGTTCACCGGCCTGCGCGTCGGGCTCGTCACCGCCGCGGTCATGGCCGAGACGCTCGGCATCCCTGCCTACGGCGTCTGCTCGCTCGACGGCATCGCAGTGCCCGGCTCGGCACTGCTCGTGGCCACCGACGCCCGCCGCCGCGAGGTCTACTGGGCGACCTACCGCGACGGGCGGGTGCACGGACCGCACGTCAGCCGTCCGGCCGACGTGCCGCTCGAGGGCAGCGAGGCGATGGCCGGTGCGGGCGCGCGGCTGTACGCCGAGGTCTTCGGGCTGCCACTGGTCGGTGCCGACTACCCGTCGACGATCGCACTCGCCGACCAGGCGCGCGAACGCATCGTCACGCGCGCAGCGGCCGACGCACTCACGCCGCTGTACCTGCGCCGCCCGGACGCCGTCGAGCCAGGCGCGGCGAAGCGCGTAAGCCAATGACGGTCGTCCCGATGACGTCGACACACATCGACCTGCTGATGCCCTACGAGCGCGAGATGTTCGGCCCTGAGGCGTGGACTGCGAACGGGTACCGCACCGAACTCGCCGATCGCGCGCACCGGCACTACGTGGTGGCCGAAGGCGATGATGGTGAGCTGCTGGGCTGGGCCGGTGTGCTCGTGATTGCCGAAACGGCCGAGATCCTGACTGTCGGCGTGGTGCCGCCCGCACGACGATGTGGACTGGCGCGGCGGATGCTGGCTGTGCTCTACACCGAGGCGATCAGCCGCGGCGCTACCGAGATGTTCCTCGAAGTGCGAGTCGACAACGCGTCTGCCCAAAAGCTCTACGCCGCTGAGGGATTCATCGAGCTCGGACGCCGTCGCGGCTACTACGGCAACGGGACGGTCGACGCGGTGGTGATGAGACGTGAATTCTGATCAACCGCTGGTGCTCGGTATCGAAACGTCGTGTGACGAGACCGGTATCGGCATCGTGCGCGGCACGACCCTGCTCGCCGACGCGATCGCGAGCAGCGTTGACGAGCATGCTCGCTTCGGCGGTGTTGTGCCGGAGGTGGCCAGCCGCGCGCACCTGCAGGCGATGGTGCCGACGATCCGGCGGGCACTCGACACGGCCGGCGTCAACGCACGCGACGTCGACGCTGTTGCTGTCACCGCCGGGCCCGGTCTGGCCGGCGCGCTGCTCGTCGGCGTGGCCGCCGCGAAGGCGTACGCGCTCGCGCTCGACAAGCCGCTGTACGCCGTGAACCACCTTTCCGCGCACGTCGCCGTCGACCTGCTCGAGCACGGCCCGCTCGACGAGCCTTGCGTCGCGCTGCTCGTGTCCGGCGGGCACTCGTCGCTGCTGCTCGTCCCGCGCATCGGTGGCGAAGAGCTCACCGAACTCGGCGCGACGGTCGACGATGCGGCGGGGGAGGCCTACGACAAGGTCGCCCGGCTGCTCCAGCTGCCGTTCCCGGGCGGCCCACCGATCGACCGCATTGCGCGCGAAGGTGATCGGCATGCGATCGAGTTCCCGCGCGGCATGCGCGACGAGGGGTTCGCGTTCTCGTTCTCCGGGCTCAAGACCGCCGTGGCCCGCTGGGTGGAAGCCCGGCAACGCGCCGGCGAGCAAGTGCCGGTCGCCGACGTGGCCGCCAGCTTCCAGGAGGCCGTGGTCGACGTGCTCACTGCCAAGGCGGTGCGCGCCGCTCGTGAACAGGGTGTCGGGCACATCGTGATCGGCGGTGGCGTCGCAGCAAACTCGCGCCTGCGGGCGCTGGCCGAGGAGCGGTGCACGGCAGCCGGGCTACGGTTGCGCGTGCCCCGTCCCGGGCTGTGCACCGACAACGGCGCGATGGTTGCTGCGCTAGGGGCGCAACTCGTGGCCCACGGCGCGACCCCGTCGAACCTCGAGCTGCCCGCCGATTCCGCGCTCCCGATCACGGAGGTACTTCTCCCATGACAACGCTCATGTGGGAGGTACGCGCCGCTGCGGGCCGGCTGGACGAGCTTGTCGCCTACGCCGACCAGCACGCCGACCCGAGCGCGCTGATCTTCCGGGCCGGCGAGTCGGATCCGCGTGTGGTGGTCATCGACCCGTCCGGACAAGGGCTGCCGGATGTCCCCAGCGAATTGGTCGCCCGTCCACCGCACGCCTGGCCCTTTGCGCCGGTCGACCGAAATGTTGCAAGAAATGCCGACTGACAGCACAGTTCACAACGTGGGGGACACGTCTGAACTCGAGCCGGCGCGCGGACCGAAGCAATCGCCGGTCGCCGGGGTGGCGCAACGGCTGACCGCCACCGCGCGCAACGTCGCCGAAGTGGTGCGCTTCGGGGGCCTCGAAACCGACGAGGTGTCTTCGCCGTTCGCCGTCGAATCCGACCACCTCAACTACCGGCTGCGGCACTACTTCGCCGATGACGTCGCCGATGGCCTGCCGCCGATCGTGCTCATCCCCCCGCTCATGCTCACCACCGAGGTGTGGGATGTCTCGCCGCGTGCCTCTGCGGTGGCCACCTTGCACAAGGAGGGCCTCGACGTCTGGGTGGTCGACTTCGGGCATCCCGACCGCGATCCGGGCGGCCTCGAGCGCGACCTTGCCGATCACGTGATTGCCGTGAGCGACGCGATCGACTTCGTGCGCGACAAGACCGGACGCGACGTGATCCTGTCCGGCTACTCGCAGGGCGGCATGTTCGCCTATCAGACCGCAGCGTTCCGGCGCGGCAAGGGCATCGATTCGCTCGTCACGTTCGGCTCGCCGGTCGATGCAAACGCGCCGCTGCCGATCCCGCTGTCACCCGAAGCAGCATCGCGATTGGCGGGATCGCTCATCGACAGCGGCCTGTTCGGCAAGCTTGCCGTTCCCAGCTGGTTCAGCCGGCTCGGCTTCAAGCTGCTCACCCCGGCCAAGTCGGTGCAGGGCCGGGTCAACTTCCTGATGACGCTGCACGACCGCGATGCGCTGCTGCCTCGCGAGAAGCAGCGCCGCTTCCTCGAGAACGAGGGATGGACGGCCTGGTCGGGGCCGGCCGTGGCGCAGTTCCTCGAGATGTACTTCCTGCACAACCGGATGCTCGAAGGCGGGTTCGTCATCGACGACCGGCTGGTAACCCTGGCCGACATCGACGTGCCGATCCTGACCGTCGTCGGCTCGACCGACACCATCGGCCATCCCGATTCGGTGCGGGCGATCCGCCGCGCGGCACCGAGCGCCGACATTTACGAACTCACCCTGCGGGCGGGCCACTTCGGCCTTGTCGTCGGCTCGACCGCAATGAGCTACACCTGGCCCGCCGTGGCCGGCTGGGCCCGCTGGCGGCAGGACGGCACGGCGCTACCGGCGGACATCGTCGCGTCCGATCAGATCGAGTCGAGCCCGCGCCGGCCGACCGGCACTGTGGTGTCGGCGATGACTCAGGCGTCCGAACTCGGCGTCGGCGCGACCCGGCTCGTCGTGAGCACCGCCCGGCGCGCCGCCCGAGCCGCGCGCAGCATCGTCAGCGAGGCGCCCGCGCAATTGCCGCGCCTGCAACGCATCGAGCAACTCGACCCGTCCACCCGGATCAGCCTCGGGCTGTTGCTGGACGAGCAGGCGCGGCGCAACAGCAACGAGATCTGCTTCCTCTTCGGCGACCGTGCGTACCGGCACGGCGACGTGAAGCACCGCGTCGACAGCGTCGTGAAGGGGCTGATCAGCGTCGGCGTGCACCAGGGCGACCGGGTCGGAGTGCTGATGGACACCCGGCCCAGCGCGTTCACCGTGATCGCCGCGACCAGCCGGCTCGGCGCCACC
>DASRSG010000106.1:0-1817 GCA_035656595.1 Jatrophihabitantaceae bacterium
GCCTCGACGTTGACCACAATGGTCATCCGCGAGACGTCCGAGTGCTCGGTCGGTCCGACGGCGAGTGAGTCGATGTTGAACCCGCGGCGGGAGAAGAGCGAGGAGACGCGAGCGAGCACCCCAGGCTTGTTCTCGACAAGCACAGAAAGCGTGTGCTTACTGCTCATCACTGACCACCTCGCCCATCTCGTAGTCGAAGTCCGGCGCGGACTCGCGGGCGATCTTGATGTCGTCGTTGGACGTGCCGGCTGCAACCATCGGCCACACCATCGCGTCCTTGCCGACGACGAAGTCGACGACCACCGGCGCGTCATCCACCGCCATGGCCTTCTCGATCGTCGCGTCGACGTCACCCGGGTTGTCGCAGCGGAGCCCGACACAGCCCATCGCCTCGGCCAGCATCACGAAGTCAGGCAGGTACTTCGCCCGACCCGCTTTGAGGTCGGTGTTGGAGTAGCGGCCCTCGTAGAACAAGGTCTGCCACTGGCGCACCATGCCGAGCGAGCCGTTGTTGATGATCGCGACCTTGATCGGGATGCCTTCGATCGCGCAGGTGGTGAGCTCCTGGTTGGTCATCTGGAAGCAGCCATCGCCGTCGATGGCCCACACCAGCGAATCGGGTCGGCCGACCTTCGCGCCCATCGCAGCAGGCACCGCGAAGCCCATCGTGCCGAGGCCACCGGAGTTGATCCAGGTGTACGGCTTCTCATAGGAGATGAACTGCGACGCCCACATCTGGTGCTGGCCCACGCCGGCGACGAAGATCGTGTCCGAGCCCGCGATCTTGCCCAGCCGGTCGATGACGTACTGCGGCACCATCGTGCCGTCCTCGTGCTCGTCGTAGCCGAGCGGATAAGTACGCCGCCAGCCGTCGCACTGCTTCCACCACGCGGCGTAGTCGCCCTGCCGACCCGCCTCGTGCTCGGCCTCGAGTGCAATGACGAGGTCAGCGATCACCTCGCGGACGTCGCCCACGATCGGCACGTCCGCAGTGCGGTTCTTCGAGATCTCCGCGGGATCGATGTCGGCATGCACGACCATCGCCCCGGGGGCGAAGCTCGACAGCTTGCCGGTGACCCGGTCGTCGAAGCGCGTACCGAGCGCGATCAACAGGTCCGCGCGCTGCAGCGCGGCCACCGCGGACACACTGCCGTGCATCCCGGGCATGCCCATGTGCTGCGGATGCGAGTCGGGGAACGCGCCCCGTGCCATCAAGGTGGTGACCACGGGGATGCCGGACAGCTCGGCGAGGCGTCGCAGCTCCTCCGCGGCATGCGCCTTGAGCACGCCGCCACCGACGTAGAGCACCGGACGCTTCGCGTCGACCATCAGCCGGGCGGCCTCGCGCACCTGCTTGCCGTGCGGCTTGGCGGCCGGCCGGTATCCCGGCAGCTGCATCTCGACCGGCCAGCTGAACTCCGTGTCGGCCTGCAGCAAGTCCTTCGGGATGTCGACGAGCACCGGGCCGGGACGCCCAGTTGAGGCAATGTGGAACGCCTCCGCCAGCGTTCGCCCGATGTCGGCCGGGTTGTGCACCAGGAAGTTGTGCTTGGTGATCGGCATCGTGATGCCGCAGATGTCCGCCTCCTGGAAGGCATCGGTCCCGATCGCGCCCGACGGCACCTGACCGGTGATCGCCACGAGCGGCACCGAGTCCATGTAGGCGTCGGCGATCGGCGTCACCAGGTTGGTGGCGCCAGGACCACTCGTCGCCATGCAGACGCCGACCCGTCCGGTCGCCTGCGCGTAGCCGGTGGCCGCGTGTCCGGCACCCTGCTCATGGCGCACCAGGATGTGGCGAACCCGCTTGGAGTCGA
>DASRSG010000107.1:0-4819 GCA_035656595.1 Jatrophihabitantaceae bacterium
AGTGCGCGCAGATCGCCGGCCTGACGCCGAGCGCGATGAGTTATCACCTCCGCAGCCTGGCGAAGGTCGGGATCGTCGAGCGCGTCGAGCACTCTGGCGACGGTCGCGAGCGACCGTGGCGCGCCGCCGGTGCGTACCTGCAGGTCGAATCCGACTCGAACATCGCCGAAGGTGCCGCGCTCGGCGCGATCGTCCTGTCGCGGCTCGGTGAACAGTTCTCCGCCTGGCTCGCCCGGCGCGCCGCGGACTCCAAGCAGTGGCAGGAGGCGTCAATCGTTGCCAGCGGGCAGGTGTGGCTGCGCCCGGAGGAACTTGAGGAGATCGGCCACACCGTCGAGAAGCTGCTCGATGACTACCGTGATCGCGCCGAGGGTGAACGGCCCGCGGGGTCGCGCCGCGTGCGCTTCTCGATATTCGCCTTCCCGAGCGTGGCGACCGAAGTAGGGTCAGCGAAATGACCGATCCGGTTGCGCTGCCTGGTTCCGACGAGTCGTGGACGGACTGGCTGACTGCGCGCATCGATACCGCCCTCGACACGGTCCGCCGCGTGCTCGCCGAGCTCAAGGACGGCACTGCCCGCGGCACGGCCGAAGTGCTCGCGCTCTGGAACGAGACCGATCTCGCCCTCGACGATGCCGAGTCACTCGTGAGCGTCTTTGCCGAAGTCCACCCGGACGAAGCGGTACGCACCCTGGCCGAGGCACGCGCGCAGGAGGTCAGCCGGCTCGACACCGATCGCGGGCTTGATCGCGAGCTGTACGAAGTCATTGCCGCCACTGAAGACTTCGGCGATGACGAGGCACGCCGGTTGCGACGCCGCGTGCTGCGCGAATTCCGACGCAGTGGTGTCGATCGTGACGACGATGTTCGCACGCGGGTCCGCGAGATCGCCGATCGGCTCACCGTGCTGAGCCAGGATTTCGGCCGCGCCATCCGCGACGACGTGCGATCGATCAAGATCCGCCCCGAGCAGTTGGCCGGCCTGCCGCAGGACTTCATCGACGCGCACCCAGCCGGTGGCGACGGTCTCGTCACGATCACCACCGACTACCCCGACATCATTCCGTTCCGCACGTTCGCCCACGATGCGGCCGCTCGCGAGGCCCTCGTGATCGAGTTCTTCAATCGCGCGTGGCCGCAGAACGACGCGGTGCTCGCTGAGATGCTGGCGCTGCGGGCCGAGCTGGCCGGCCTGCTGGGCTACCCGAGCTGGCCCGACTACGACGCCGAGGTCAAGATGATCGGCACCGGCGATGCGATCATCGAGTTCATCGACAAGATCACCGCGGCGTCAGCGGGTTCCGCGCAACGTGACTTCGACGTCTTGCTCGCCCGTCGCCAGCGCGACGATCCCGAGGCCACCACCCTCAGCCGGGCTGACTCGGTCTACTACGAGGAGCTGGTGCGTCGCGAGGTCTTCGACGTCGACGCTCAAGAAGTGCGCCGCTACTTCGACTTCCAGCGAGTGCGCGGCGGCTTGCTCGATACGACGGCGCGCCTGTTCGGCGTCGAGTACCGCCCGCGCACGGACGTCGCGGTATGGCATGACGAGGTCACCGCCTACGACGTGCTTGCCGACGGTGCACAGATCGGCCGCATCTATCTCGACCTGCACCCGCGCGAGGGCAAGTTCAAGCATGCCGCGCAGTTCACCATCGCCTCGGGCCTCGCCGGTAGGCAGCTGCCGGAGGGCGTGCTCGTCTGCAACTTCTCGCGCGCGCTGATGGAACACCACGACGTGGTGACGCTGTTCCACGAGTTCGGCCACCTGGTGCACCACGTGCTCGCCGGAAGTCAGCGCTGGGCGCGGTTCTCCGGCGTGGCCACCGAGTGGGACTTCGTCGAGGCACCATCGCAGATGCTCGAGGAGTGGGCGTGGGACGCCGACGTGCTGCAGGGCTTTGCGCTCGATGACGGCGGCAACCCGATTCCGCGCGACCTCGTGGCGCGCATGCGCGAAGCGGAGGAGTTCGGCAAGGGCTATCTCGTTCGCACCCAGATGTTCTACGCGGCGCTGTCCTATCTCGTGCATCATGATCGTCCCGCCGATCTGACCGCGGCCGTGCGCGACGCGCAACGCAACTACGACATGTTCGCCTATCTCGACGGCACGCATTACCAGACCTCGTTCGGCCACCTGGCCGGTTACACGTCGGCGTACTACACGTACATGTGGAGCAAGGTCATCGCGAAGGACATGTTCTCTGCCTTCGACGACGCCGACTTGTTCGAGCCGTCGATTGCACACCGATACCGCGACGAGGTGCTCGCTCGCGGCGGCTCAGCCGATGCCGCCGATCTCGTCGCGACGTTCCTCGGACGGCCGTACTCGTTCGAGTCGTTCGAGCAGTGGCTCGACACGGCGCCCCGTGCGGGCGGCTGATCAGTCGAAGCGCAGCATGGTTCGGTCGAGCACCGGAAAGTAACCCAGCGCCTGGTAGATCCGGTTGGACGTCGGGTTCGCGCGGTCGGTGTAGAGGCACGGCACCGCGCCCTCGTCGAGGATGTCCTGACTCGCCGCGGCAGTCGCAGCCGACCCGTAACCGTGGCCGCGTACTTCGGTCGGCGTGTACACCGGTCCGATGCGCGCCACCCCGCTCACCGCGGGATGCCGCACTGCGAACGAGCGCGGCACACCGTAGTCGTCCAACCAGAGCCACGCGCGCGAGCGCACGACCCCGCGCTGCACCATCTTGCGCGCATCGAAGCCGGGCGGCAGCCGGCCGAAGGCTTCGATGACGAAGGCGGTGTACCAGTCGGCGAGCCAATCGGTGTCGTGCTGACCAGCCAGCCGCGCGGAACCGGCGACACCGCTTGGCGCGGCGAGTTCGTCGAGTCGGAACAACCGCTCGTCCATCCGCTCGGTGACCGGCATGCCGAGGGCGGCCGCGATCGGTTCGACGACCTGGCTCGGCCCGGCGACCGCAGCGGGTCCTGGATCGAGGGCGACCAGCGCGTCGACTACCTCGGCCTGCTCGGCGGCCGACCAGCCCGGCGTGAACGTGACCGCGGTGTAGGGCTGCGATCGGGCGGCGAGCACTAATGGCTTGCCGTCCGGGTAGGCCGCCCACGCGGCCGCGTCGTCCTGTTCGGCACCGAATGCGATGCTTCCGAGACGGTGTTGCGCACCGGATCGGCGGCGATCACCGCGTGTGCCAGGCGCAGGAGTGTCGCGGTGTCCGTCGTCGTCGCCAGTGCCATAGCGGCGATGGTGGCCCGCGGCACGTGGGCAGCGCCACCGGATATCCCGTCAAGGACCGTCCATAGAATCGAGGCGTGACCGATACCGCGACCCCTCGACCCGACCTCCCGACGCAGTACGCGCCGGCTGAGGTAGAGGGTTCGCTGTACCAGCGGTGGGAGGAGCGCGGCTACTTCACCGCCGATCCGACTAGCGACAAACCGCCCTTCTCGATCGTCATTCCGCCGCCGAACGTCACGGGCAACCTGCACCTCGGGCATGCGCTGCAACATTCGATGATGGACGCCCTGAGCCGGCGCGCCCGGATGCGCGGCTTCGACGTGCTGTGGCTGCCCGGCATGGATCACGCCAGCATCGGCGTGCACACCCTCGTCGAGCGCTACCTCGCCGAAACCGAAGGCAAGGGTCGCTTCGACTACTCACGTGACGAGTTCGTCGCCAAGGTCTGGGAATGGAAGGAGCGCTTCGGCGGTCAGATCCTCGGCCAGATGCGCCGCCTCGGTGACGGCGTCGACTGGACCCGCGAGCGGTTCACGCTCGACGACGGCCTGTCCCGCGCCGTGCAGACGATCTTCAAGAGCCTGTACGACAGCGAACTGATCTACCGCGCCGAACGCATCATCAACTGGTGCCCGCGCGATCTCACCGCCCTCAGCGACGCCGAGGTCGACCACGCCGAGGAACCGGGTGAGCTGATCTCGATCAGGTACGGCGACGGTGACGGGTCGATCGTGGTTGCCACCACGCGCGCCGAGACGATGCTCGGTGACACCGCGGTTGCGGTGCATCCCGATGACGAGCGCTACCAGCACCTCATCGGCACCGAGGTCGCGCTGCCGCTGACCAACCGCACGATCCCGATCATCGCCGACGCGCATGTCGATCCGTCATTCGGCACCGGCGCGGTGAAGGTGACACCGGCCCACGATCCGAACGACTTCGAGATCGGTCAGCGGCACAACCTGCCGATGCCGACGATCATGAACGAGCGTGCGGTCATCACCGTCCCCGGGCCGTTCAACGGCCTCGACCGATTGGAGGCGCGCTTCGCGATCGTCGCGGCACTTCGCGAGGACGGGCGGATCGTCGCCGAGAAGCGCCCGTACATCCACTCCGTGGGGCACTGCTCGAAGTGCGACGCGACGATCGAGCCGCGCGTGTCGTTGCAATGGTGGGTGCGCGTCGAGCCGCTGGCCAAGGCCGCCGGTGATGCCGTGCGCGAGGGTCGGCTGAACTTCGAGCCGGCCTCGATGACGCCGCGCTACTTCCAGTGGGTCGACGGATTGCGCGACTGGTGCATCAGCCGGCAATTGTGGTGGGGTCACCGCATCCCGGTCTGGTACTCGCCCGACGGCGACGAGGTCTGCCTCGGACCCGGTGAGCAAGCGCCGCTCGGCTGGACGCAGGACGAGGATGTGCTCGACACGTGGTTCTCGTCCGCCCTCTGGCCGTTCTCGACGTTGGGTTGGCCCGACGACACCGCCGAACTGCGGCGGTACTACCCGACAACCGTGTTGGTGACCGGTTACGACATCCTCTTCTTCTGGGTCGTTCGGATGATGTTGATGGGCCTGTACGCGATGGACGATCAGGTGCCGTTCCATACCGTGCTGCTCA
>DASRSG010000108.1:0-50734 GCA_035656595.1 Jatrophihabitantaceae bacterium
CGGCGTCGTCGGAGCGTGTGCAGACCGTGTTCGTCGATGTGAAGGCGACCTCGAACGGCGCGTCGTCAACTTGTTCGATCATCGCATCGGCCACGCCAACCGGCTAGCCGCTCGGCGGTAGGCTGGTGGTATCCCCCTCCCGAGCTGGTTGGGGGACGTTCGTGCTGCCCCGAAAGCGCATTTGAAAGGCCCGTTCCGTGTCTCTGTCCGGCCTGCTCACCGCAGCCCTGCCCGATCCCGCCCTCACCGCATTCGTCGACGATGTCGGCACTCCTGCACTGACCGTCACCGCGCCCGGCGCCGTCCAGCCCTTCGCGATCGCGGCAACGGCGCGTACCGGACGGGTCGTCCTGGCCGTGACCAGCACCGGCCGCGAGGCCGAGGACCTCGTCGCCGCCCTGGGCTGCCTGCTGCCCGCAGACCAGGTCGCTCTGTACCCCGGCTGGGAAACGCTGCCGCACGAGCGGCTCAGCCCGCGCGCGGACACCGTCGGGCAGCGGCTGGCGGTGCTGCGCCGCCTGGCCCACCCGACCGCGGGCGATCCGGCGACGGGGCCGCTCAGCGTCGTCGTCGCGCCGATCCGGTCAGTGCTGCAGCCGCAGGTACCCGGGCTGGGCCAGCTGACACCGGTCGAGCTGAATGCCGGCGACGAGCGCGAGCTCACCAGCATCATCACCGACCTCGTCAGCGCCGGGTACACCCGCACCGACCTCGTCGAGAGCCGTGGCGACTTTGCGGTGCGCGGCGGCATCGTCGACGTGTTCCCGCCCACCGAAGAGCATCCCCTGCGGGTGGAGTTCTGGGGTGACGAGGTCGAAGAGGTGCGCTACTTCCGGGTGGCCGACCAGCGCTCGCTCGAGGTCGCGCCGCACGGGCTGTGGGCTCCGCCGTGCCGCGAGCTGCTGCTGACCGACGAAGTCCAGGCACGCGCGAAGACCCTGCTCGCGCAGTTCCCGGAACTGTCCGACCTGCTCGACCCGATCAGCCGTGGCGAGGCAGTTGAGGGCATGGAGTCGCTGGCGCCCGTCCTCGTCGACGAGCTGACGCTGGTGCTGCGCGAACTGCCCGCAGGCGCGCACGTAGTCGTGTGTGATCCCGAGCGGGTACGCACCCGCGCCGGCGACCTCGTCCGCACATCCGAGGAGTTCCTCGAGGCGTCCTGGGCCGCGGCAGCCGGTGGCGGCAAGGCACCGGTCGATCTCGGCGCCGCCTCGCTACGAGATCTCGACGACGTCGAGGCCGAAGCGGCACGGCTCGGCATGCCCTGGTGGGGCATCACCGCATTCACGTCCGAAGACAACACCGCGAGCCGGTTCGAGGAGTCACCCACCTACCGCGGTGACATCGAGGCGGCGATCACCGACCTCAAGTCGTGGGCGCGTGATGGCTGGCAGGTGGCGCTGGTGTTCGACGGGCACGGCTCGGCACAACGTGCCGCCGAGCGGCTCGCCGCCGCCGAAGTGCCGGCCCGTCTCGTCGCCGAACCGACCGTCGAACCTGGCGTGGTCGACGTGACGACCGGACGGCTCGGCGGCGGCCTCGTCGCGCCCGAGCTGAAGATCGCCTACCTGACCGAAGCCGATCTCACCGGCCAGCGCGGCTCGCTGACCAAGGACACCAGCCGCATGCCGTCGCGGCGGCGCAACGCGATAGATCCGATCACCTTGAAGTCCGGCGACTACGTGGTGCATGAGCAGCACGGCGTCGGCAAGTACATCGAGATGGTGCGCCGCACCATCAACGGCGGCGAGCGCGAGTACCTGATCATCGAGTACGCCCCCTCGAAGCGCGGTCAACCCGGCGACCGGCTGTTCGTCCCGACCGACTCGCTGGATCAGGTGACGAAGTACGTCGGTGGCGAGTCGCCGACACTGTCGCGGCTCGGCGGGGGCGACTGGGCGAAGACGAAGGGACGCGCGCGCAAGGCGGTCAAAGAGATCGCGGCGCAACTCATCCGGCTCTACAGCGCGCGGATGGCGACCAAGGGCCACGCCTTCTCACCGGACACGCCCTGGCAGCGCGAACTCGAAGACGCGTTCGCCTATGTCGAGACGCCCGATCAGCTCGGCGCGATCGACGAGGTCAAGGCCGACATGGAGAAAGAGATCCCGATGGACCGCGTCATCTGCGGCGACGTCGGGTACGGCAAGACCGAGGTCGCGGTGCGCGCCGCGTTCAAGGCGGTGCAGGACGGCAAGCAGGTCGCCGTTCTGGTCCCCACCACACTGCTCGCGCATCAGCACATCCAGACGTTCTCCGAGCGGATGGCGCAGTTCCCGGTAACCATCAAGGAACTGTCGCGCTTCACCCCCGCATCGGATGTGGACGCGGTGGGGCAGGGCATCGTCGACGGCTCGATCGACATCGTGATCGGCACGCATCGCCTGCTGCAGCAGACCGTGCGGTTCAAGGATCTCGGCCTGGTCATCGTCGACGAGGAGCAGCGCTTCGGCGTCGAGCACAAGGAGTACCTCAAAGGGCTGCGTACCGCCGTCGACGTGCTGACGATGTCGGCCACGCCGATCCCGCGCACGCTCGAGATGTCATTGACCGGCATCCGCGAGATGACGACGATCCTCACCCCGCCCGAGGAACGGCACCCCATCCTCACCTTCGTCGGCGCGTACGACCCGCGCCAGATCGGTGCCGCGGTCCGTCGCGAGTTGCTGCGCGACGGGCAGATCTTCTACATCCACAACCGTGTCGAGTCGATCAACCGGGCAGCGGCCAAGCTCGCCGAGATCGTCCCTGAAGCGCGCATCGCCGTCGCGCACGGGCAGATGGGCGAGTCGGCACTCGAACAAGTCATGATCGGGTTCTGGGAGAAGCAGTACGACGTCCTCGTCGCCACCACGATCGTGGAGTCCGGACTGGACATCCCGAACGCCAACACGCTGATCGTCGATCGCGCCGACATGTTCGGGCTGTCCCAGCTGCATCAGTTGCGGGGACGGGTCGGCCGGGCGCGCGAGCGCGGGTACGCCTACTTCACCTACCCGCCCGAGCGGCCGCTGACCGAGACCGCCTACGACCGGCTCGCGACTATCGCGCAGCACACCGAGATGGGCGCGGGCATGGCGGTCGCGTTGAAAGACCTGGAGATTCGCGGCTCGGGCAACCTGCTCGGCGGCGAGCAGTCCGGGCACATCGCGGGCGTAGGGTTCGACCTGTACGTGCGCCTGGTGGGCGAGGCGGTGGCCGACTTCCGCGGTGAGGGCCAAGAAGAAACGGCCGACGTCAAGGTCGACCTGCCGGTCGATGCGAACCTGCCGGTTGAGTACCTGCCCGGCGAGCGGCTGCGTCTGGAGGCCTACCGCGCGCTGGCTGCGGCGTCGACCGACGAAGCGGTTGACGCGGTGCGGGCCGAACTCGTCGACCGGTACGGGCCGATCCCGCCGCCGGTCGAGAACCTGCTCGCGGTGGCGCGGTTCAAGGTGCTGTGCCGGCGCTACGGCATCACCGAGGTGTCCCTGCAGGGCACGAGCGTGCGGTTCACGCCGCTCGAGCTGGCCGAGTCGGCGCAGCTGCGGCTGCAGCGACTCTACGACAAGGCGCACTACAAGCAGGCGGTGTCTACCGTGTCCTTGCCTCGTCCCAAGGGCGTGCTGAAGGCCGACGGCTCGTTCGCCGAGGTCAAGTTCGGCGGCGAGCCGCTGCGCGACGTGGCGTTGCTCGCGTGGTGCGCCGACGTGCTTGCCCAGCTGACCGGCAGCTGACGGGCAGCTGACTAGGGCCGCTTCGACTTCGGCAGAGAGGCCACCACGAGGTCGTACGAGTCGTCGATCAGCTCACGCATGTCGTCGGCGCGGGGCGCGCCGGCGCCCTCGAGGACTACCTGATTCCACAGCTGCTTGTGCAGGTACGCAGCGGGTCCGACGTGGTCCGGGAAGCGCGCTCGCCACTCGGCGACCGCCTCGCGAGAGTTCTTGACGGTGATCGCCAGGCGCTCGCCGCCGTAGAAGCAGAAGATCTTGTCGCCGACCTTGACGACCGTGTCGTCCTCGCCCCACGGGCTGTCCAGCCACGCACCCGGCTTGGTCAGGCAGTAGTCGACGATGTCCTTGCGGCGCATGGTGAGCAACCTAGCGCCGGGTCGGGTGGGGGCCCATGACATTCTGGACGGCGTGAGATTCCGCCGCACGCTGACCGCCGTCTCGCTGGCCGCGCTGGCCATGACCGGGCTGAGCGCGTGCCAGACCAAGATCGGTCTTGCCGCCTCCGCCTCGGGGCACCGGCTGTCCGACTCCGACCTGGCCAAGTACATCAAGGCCGGTGCGGCGCCCTACACCGATCAGAGCAGCGGCGCGAAGGTCACGCCGAAGCTGTACGCGCTCGAGAACTGGATCGACGACCAGCTGTTCACCGACACGGCGATCAAGCACGGCGGGGCCCCGAGCACGCAAGACCTGACCGCGGCCAAGGCGGCGGTGCTGGGCAGCCGGTCGTCCGATGACTACACGACGTTCTACGGCGGCCTCGGCTACACCCCATCGTTCTCCGATCTGATCATCAACCAGAGCTCGATGCTCGTGATCTTGGTGGAGCGGATCGGCGACGTGAGCGCCACCGACGCCATCAAGATCCTGCAGAGCGGCCAGGCCGGGCCCACCCTGCTCAAGGCGGTGAGTGCGACCAAGCCGCAAGTGACCGTCAGCCCGCGCTACGGGGCGTGGGACCCCAAGGGCCTGTCGCTCTCGGCCGACCCGAGCGCCGGCACGCCGGGGTTCGTCACCTTCCCGGGCTCGGGCCAGAGCAGCGAGCTGCCCTCGCCAGCGGGCTGAGTTCGGTGCCATCACAGCTCGAGCGCGCCGTTGCCGTCATGGACCGGCTGCGCTCGCCAGGCGGTTGCCCCTGGGATGCCGAGCAGACGCACACGACGCTGGCGCGCTACCTGCTCGAAGAGACCTACGAAGTGCTCGAGGCGATCGAGACCGACGATCGCGGGTTGCTGCGCGAGGAACTCGGCGATCTGCTGCTGCAGGTGCTCTTCCACGCCCGGCTCGCCGAGGAACAAGCCGATCCGTACTCGATCGAGGACGTCGCCGGTGACCTCGTCGAGAAGCTGATCCGGCGCCATCCGCACGTGTTCGCGGCGCGCGCCGTCACCGATGCCGCGGCGGTCAACGAGAACTGGGAGCGGCAGAAGATCGAGGAGAAGGGACGCACGTCCGCACTCGACGGCGTCCCGCTCGGCCAGCCGGCGCTGGCACTGGCCGCGAAGCTGGTCGCGCGCGTTGAGCGGGCCGGCCTTGACGTGGTGCCCGGTTCGGACGACGAGATCGGCGAGCGGCTGTTCGCGGTCGTCCGCGATGCCGTCGCCGCGGGCGTCGATCCGGAGGGCGCGCTGCGCCGCACCACCCGCGCCTATCGCGCCGCCATCGTTTCCGTGGAACAGTCCTGACCCACTGACGGACGGGCTGGCACGGCGGGGCGGACGGGACGGCCCGGGCATCCCGGATAGGGTGACACCCGATTGCGCCCGTCGTCGGAAGGACCTGTCAGTGGCCAGCATCGAGGCCGTCGGCGCCCGCGAGATCCTCGACTCGCGCGGCAACCCCACCGTCGAAGTCGAGATCGCGCTCGACGACGGCACGCTCAGCCGTGCGGCCGTGCCCAGTGGCGCGTCGACCGGGCAGTTCGAGGCGGTCGAACTGCGCGACGGCGGCGAGCGCTACGGCGGCAAGGGCGTGCGCAACGCGGTCAACGCCGTGCTCGACACGATCGGACCCGAGCTGGTCGGTTTCGAGGCCAGCGAGCAACGCCTCATCGATCAGGCGCTACGCGACCTCGACGCGACGCCGGACAAGTCCCGGCTGGGCGCCAACGCGATCCTCGGCGTCTCGCTCGCCGTGGCCAAAGCAGCTGCCGCCTGCGCCGACCTGCCGCTGTTCCGCTACCTCGGCGGGCCGAACTCCTACCTGCTGCCCGTCCCGATGATGAACATCCTCAACGGCGGGGCGCACGCCGACTCCAACGTCGATGTGCAGGAATTCATGATCGCGCCCATCGGCGCTCCGACGTTTGCCGAGGCGTTGCGCACCGGTACCGAGGTCTATCACGCACTCAAGTCGGTCTTGAAGCGCAAGGGCCTGGCCACCGGCCTCGGCGACGAGGGCGGCTTCGCACCGAACCTCGATTCCAACCGTGCCGCGCTCGACCTCATCGTCGAGGCGATCGGCGCGGCCGGCCTTACGCCCGGTGTCGACATCGCGCTGGCACTCGATGTCGCCGCGTCGGAGTTCTTCAGCGACGGCGCCTACACCTTCGAGGGCGCCGGCAAGTCGTCGGCCGAGATGATCGAGTACTACGTCGGCCTCGTCGACAGCTATCCGATCGTGTCCATCGAAGATCCGCTGGACGAAGAGGATTGGGACGGGTGGATCGCCCTCACCGAGCAGCTCGACGACAAGGTGCAGATCGTCGGTGACGACCTGTTCGTCACCAACCCCGAGCGGCTCGGCCGCGGCATCGAGGTCGGCGCCGCGAACGGGTTGCTGGTCAAGGTGAACCAGATCGGCACGCTCACCGAGACCTTCGACGCCGTCGATCTCGCGCACCGGCACGGTTACCGCTGCATGATGAGCCACCGCTCCGGCGAGACCGAGGACACCACCATCGCCGACCTAGCCGTGGCGACGAACTGCGGGCAGATCAAGACCGGTGCACCAGCTCGCAGCGAGCGCGTCGCCAAGTACAACCAGCTGCTGCGGATCGAAGAGGAACTCGACGACGCCGCGCGTTACGCGGGCTCAGCAGCCTTCCCCCGATTCATGCCCGGTGCCGAGTAGATGTCGACCTCCCCGCGTAAACCGCGCCGTGCCATCACCGGCCGTGCCATCGTCCTGGGCGCCTTGATCGTGCTGCTTCTGGTGCTGCTCGCCTCACCGTTGAACCGTTACTTCGCCAGCCGCAGTGCGTTGAACGGCGCAGCCCAGCAGTTGCAGAGCGACAGGCATCAGCTCGGCGAGTTGAAGAAGCAGATCGCGAACTGGTCCGACCCGGGTTACATCGAGCGGCAGGCGCGCACCCGGCTGCAGTACGCCATGCCCGGTGATACGACCTATGTGGTCGTCGATCACGGCCAGGTCAACGAGATCGACCGGACGGCCGGCACCTCCCGACACGTCGACACCGGCGCCACGTGGAACGCCAAGCTCTGGGACAGCATTGCCCGCGCCGACGCGACGAAGTGACCGTCTCGGCCTACGACCGCGCAACCGTGGCCCGGCAACTCGGCCGCGAGCCGCGCGCGATCCGTGCTGTTGCGCACCGCTGCCCGTGCGGCAACCCGGACGTCGTCGAGACCTCGCCGCGGCTACCGAACGGAACGCCGTTCCCGACGCTCTACTACCTCACGTGTCCACGTGCCGCATCAGCGATCGGCCGGCTGGAAGCGTCCGGGCTGATGAGCGAGATGACCGACCGGCTGAGGGCCGACGCCGCGCTCGCTAGCGCCTACCGGGCCGCACACGAGTCGTACCTGGCTCGCCGCGAACACATCGGTCACGTGGCCGAGATCGCCGGCATCAGCGCCGGCGGGATGCCGTATCGGGTGAAGTGCCTGCACGTACTCGTCGGGCACGCACTTGCGGTTGGGCCGGGCATCAACCCGCTCGGTGACGAAGCGCTCGACCGGCTCGAGCCATGGTGGACGAACGGGCCTTGCGTCGCCTCGTCGGAGCCGCCATGCGGGTAGCCGCGATCGACTGCGGGACGAACTCCGTCCGCCTGCTCGTCAGCGATGACGGCGTGGATGTACACCGCGAGACGCGCATCGTCCGGCTCGGCCAGGATGTCGACCGGACCGGCCTGTTCGCGCCCGAGGCGATCGAACGCACTCGCGTTGCGCTGACCGATTACGCGGCGATCATCGAACGCCTCGGCGTGCAGCGCACCCGCATGGTGGCGACGAGTGCGACCCGTGACGCTCGCAACCGCAGCGACTTCACCGCCGTGGTGCACGCCACGCTCGGTGTCGAGCCTGAGGTGGTGACCGGCGACGAGGAGGCAGCACTGTCGTTCGCCGGGTCGGTGGGAACGCTTCCCGGCCTGACCGGCCCACTGCTGCTGGTCGACCTCGGCGGTGGCTCGACCGAACTCGTGGTGGGGTCACCGGACGGCCCTGGCGGCCTTCGTGTGCGCAGCATGGACGTCGGCTCGGTCCGCATGACCGAGCGGCACCTGCACGACGACCCGCCCACGGTGGCGCAGGTCGAGGCTGTCGTCAGTGACGTGACCGCCGCGCTGAACCGTGCTCGTCGCGACGTTCCGCTGCACGAGGCGCACACGATCGTCGGCGTCGCCGGCACGATCACCACGATCGCGGCGATCGTGCTCGGCCTCGAACGCTACGACTCTGCAGCGATACACGGCGCCAGGCTCTCGGCCCGGCAGATTGCCGAGGTCGCCGACCGCCTGACTCAGATGAGCCACGCCGAGCGAGCGGCAATGACGGTCATCCATCCCGGCCGTGTCGACGTGATCGCCGCAGGTGCGATTGTCCTGCGCACAATCGTCCAGCACACCGGAACAGAAATGATTATTGCTTGCGAACACGACATCCTGGACGGAATCGCTCGTTCGATCGCGTGATTTAGGCTGTCCCGCCTATGAATCTTGCGATCCGCCTGCTCGGTCCGCTGCAGGCCGACGTTGCCGGGGTGACCGCCGACCTGGGCGGCCCCCGGCAGCGTGCCGTGCTGGCGATGCTGCTCATCGCGCGCGGCGCCGTCGTCTCGGTCGACCGGCTCATCGACGATCTGTGGCACGGCGAGCCGCCGCCGCGGGCGACCGGCGGGTTGCAGGTCTACGTGTCCAACCTGCGCCGCACGTTGGAACCAGCACGCGCGCCGCGCACGCCGGCGGCCGTCCTGGTCAGCGCGGCGCCGGGCTACGCGCTGCGCGTTGACGTATCGGCGGTCGACGCGTGGCGGTTCGAGCAGCTGGTGCGGGGTGCGGCCGACCTCGATGCGGCCAGCGCCGCGACCGCGCTGGAGGAAGCGCTCGACCTGTGGCGCGGCGATCCGCTCGCCGAGTTCGCCGCCGAAGCGTGGGCGGCTCCTGAGGCCGCCCGGCTCGATGAGCTACGACTGGTCGCCCGCGAGCGGCTGGTGGATGCATGGGTGCGGTCGGGCCGCAGCGCCGAGGCGGTGCCGGAAGCCGAGACGCTCGTGCGCGACGTGCCGCTACGTGAGGACGGCTGGCGGCTGCTCGCGCTGAGCCAGTACCTCGGCGGCCGGCAGGGCGACGCGCTGGCGACGTTGCGACGGGCGCGGCAGGTGCTGTCCGAGGAGCTGGGCATCGACCCCGGACCGCGGCTGGCTCAGCTGGAGCAGGACATCCTGGCCCAGTCGGTCGAGCTCACGCCCGTGCCGGAGCCGGTCCGCGCGCGTCCTGCCGCTGTGGCACCGCCGCCGCCGGTCGCGGAGGCAACCCGCACCTTCGTCGGTCGCGCTGAGGAACGCCAGGCGTTGCTGGCCGCGGCCGACGCGGCTCGATCCGGGACGTCGGCGTTGGCCCTGGTCGCAGGTGAGGCCGGCGGTGGCAAGTCGGCGCTGCTCGGCCGATTGCGCGCCGATCTGCTGGCGGCCGGCTGGCGGGTCACGGTCGGCCGCTGCCCGGAGGACGAGGGCGCGCCGCCGAACCGGCCGTGGGCCGAGGTGATGCGTGCGCTGGCCACCGAGATCGACCCGGGCCGGTTCGGCACCGCGCTGCAGGGCCTGCTGTCCGACGACGCCCCTGCGGACAGCTCAGACGCCTTGCTCGGCCGGTTCCGCCTGCACCGCGCCGTGCGTGACTGGCTCTCGTCGCTGGACGACCGCCCGCTGGCGATCCTGTTCGACGACGTGCACCGCGCCGACGGCGAGACGCGCGCCTTGCTCGCCAGCGTGCTCGACCAGGGGTTGGTCAACCGCACCCTCTTCGTGCTCGCGTACCGCCCGGGATCCGGCGCGGACCTCGACGAGCTGCGCGCAACGGTCGCGCGCTACAACCCGACACGGGTGCGCCTGACCGGCCTCGCCGGTGACGAGGTCGCCGAGTTGATCGAAACGGTCACCGGTAGCGTGCCCGATCCGTCCCTCGTGTCCGCCCTTGCCGTGCGCACCGACGGCAACCCGTTCTACCTGAAGGAGAGTGCGCGCCTGCTGGTCAGCGAGGGCGACCTCGTCGCGACGTCGCAGGTACCCGAGGGCGTTGCCGACGTGCTGCGCCGCCGGCTGGCTCGTCTGCCCGAAGAATCGGTGTCGGTGCTGCGGTTGGCGTCAGTGATCGGACGCGACGTCGATATCGCGCTGCTGATCGGCGCGGCCGAGGTCGACGAGGACACCGTGTTGGAGGCGCTCGAGGCAGGATTGATCAGCGATCTGCTGGTGGAGCCGGGGCCTGGCGCGGTGCGCTTCTCGCACCTGCTCGTGCGCGAGACGCTTTATGCCGGCGTGCCGAATTTGCGCCGGGTGCGCTGGCACGCGCGCGTGGCCAACGCCGTCGCCGAGCTGTATCCGAGCGATCTGACCGCGTTGGCGCACCACGCGGCGCGCGCGGCGACGCCGGCAACCGCGGCCGACGCCGCCCGGCACTGCGTTGCCGCCGCCGAACTGGCCCGGTCCCGCTACGCCTATGACCTCGAATCCGAGTTGTACCTCGACGCGCAGCAGTGCCTCGAGCTCGTTCCGCAGCCCGATGTGCCCGCTCTCGTCGAGGTGATGACGCGTCGGGTGCCGGCCCTGATCCGGGCCGGCGACACCACCACCGCCACTCGCGTTCGGGCCCGTGCGATCAAATTGGCGATACGCGTCGCCGACGCGGCTGTGCTCGCCGATGCGATCTGTGCAGGCACGGTGGCCGAACTGCGCGGCACCTTGCGACGGTACGGCGAGAGCGACCAGGCACTGATCTCGTTGATCGAAAATGTGCTCGAGGACGACACGCTCGACGACGTGCGCCGGTGCCGCCTGCTGATCACGCTCGTCCGGGAGACCAGCAGTGTCGACGACCCGCGGTGCGAACCGGCGATCGAAGCGTCCCTGCGGCTTGCGCGAGAGTTGGGCGATCCGGTGCTGATCGGGATCGCGCTGACGAGCGCGACCGAGGAGTACCCCGCTGACATCCGAACGGATCGGCGCGAAGAGATCCGCGCCGAACTCGCTGCGATCGGCGCCGAGCACGGATTGCCGGTGCACATGGTGGCCGCGCACATCCTCGGTGTGAACTCCGCCGCTGCCGAGCTGGACTTAGCTGAGGCACATCGGCACACCGAATTGGTGCGCGAGATGGCGCGGACCTATGAGCTGCGCCAGGCCGGGTTCATCGCCGAGGCACTCGATGCCATGCAGACCGTCATGTCCGGCGACATCGATCGGGCCGAGCAGATGTTCGCCGCGGCGCACGCGACCCAGATGAATCGCGGCACCGTCGACGCCGGGGCGGCCTGGCTGCTGGCGCGCGTCATGTTGCGGTACAACCAGGGTCGGCTCGGCGAGCTGGTTGACGAGTTGCGTGCGGCGTACGAGACCGGGTTACCCGCGCTCGCGCACCTGTTGGCACTTGCTCTCGCCGAGGGTGGTGACCTTAGCGAGGCGCGCGAGATGCTCGACGCGGCACCGCCGCTGTTCCGCGACTACTTATGGTTACTTTTCTCCACGATTCGCGCCCTTACCGTCGCCGCCGTGAGGGCCGCAGAGCTGGCACCGCAGCTCTTCGACGATCTGCTGCCGTATGCCGATCACGTCGCGGGCTCGGCCAGCAACGGATTCGTTCTCGCGCCGGTCGCGCTGGCGCTCGGTCGGCTTGCCCTCGTCCTCGACCGCCCGGACGACGCACGCCGCCACTTCGAGCAGGCGCGTGCAGTTGCCGAGCACTGCGGGTCGCAGCCGTGGATCGATCGGGCCGACGCTGAGATCGCCGAGTTATCGGCGACCGATCGAACCCACTAGCGAGCACGACAAGAGCCCGGCCGCATGACGCGGCCGGGCTCCGTTCGTGGTGCTGGTTACTTCATGTAGCCGATCTTGGTGTAGTCGACGGTCGCGAAGCCGAACGAGCCAAGGTTGGCCAGCCCGTTCGTCACGCCACACATCTGCGGACGCTGGAACAGCGTCACCGAGTGCACCTCGGTGAACAGCAGCTTGTCGGCCTGGTTGGTCAACGTCACTGCCTTCGCGGGATCGGTCGACGAGATGGCCTGCTTGAGCAGCGAATCTACCTGCGCGTCGGCCAGGCCGGTGTAGTTCTGGCCGCCGCCCGCCTTCGGCGACGAGTAGATCGCCAAGCTCGACGAGATCGGGAACGGCGTGCCGAGCCACGAGAACACCGTGATATCGAAGTTACCCGTGTTGATGTACTTGTCGAAGAAGTCGTTGACCGGGACCGTCTTGATGTCGACCTTGACTCCGATGACCTTCATCATCGACTGGAACAGCTCGCCTTCGTTCTTGCTGGACTGGATGCCCGCAGGAATGAGGAAGCCGATGTCGAGCGTCTTCCCGCCCTTCGTCATGTAGTCCCCGGACATTGTGAAGCCGTCGTCGGTGAGCATCTGCTTCGCCTTGCCGGCGTCGTAGGTGCCCAGGCCGTTGGTGTTGTCCTGGTAGCCGGACTGCGTGTTCATGAAGAAGTGGTTGTCCAGCGGGATGGTCGGCCACGGAATACCGGTCAGGTCGGAGTGGATCAGCGCATCGCGGCTGGTGCCCACCATGATCGCCTGGCGCACCTTCTCGTCGGTCATGAAACCGTGGGTGCCGTTGAACGTGAACTGGCGGTAGTCCGGACCCGCGGCCAGCGTGGTGTGGCCACCTGATGCGCCCTGGATCTGCTTGTAGTCGGTCGGGTCGACAGCGACATCGAAGTCGTAGTCGAGCTCGCCATTGACGTAGGCCTGGTTCGCGGCCGTCGACTCCTCGGCCTTGAACACGATCTTGCTGAGCAGCGGCTTGTTGCCCCACCAGTTCGGATCGGGCGTCACGGTCACGGTCTGCGCCGACTTGTTGAACTGCGGGTTGCCGAACGGCCCGGCGGTCACCGGAATGGCGTTCTTGTAGCCGTTGCTGAACAGCGCCGGCGTGCTGTTGTAGTGCGCCGGGTACAGCGGGCTGAACAGCGCCTTCCAGTCCGAGAATGGCTTGCTGAAGGTGTAGACGACATCGAACTTGCCGCCCGAGCCCTCCTTCACGTTGTCGATCTGGTCGTAGCCCGTCGTGCCGGCGACCTGGAACGCCTTGTTCTTGCCGTTGAGGGCCTTCCACTCCGCCGCGTAGTCGGCCTCGGTGATCGACGTGCCGTCGGACCACTTCGCCTTCGGGTTCAGCTTGAGCTCGATCGTCTGCGGGCTGGTCGACGTCTGCGTTGCGGACGTGACGTAGTCGGGGTCAGGCGTGACGTTGGCCGCGGCGTCGGAGATGAACGGCTGCGGCATCAACGCGTTCATGACGCTTGCTGTCGATGCCTCCGGACCGTCGACCTGGTTGTAGTTCCACTGCGTGGAGTACTGGTCGAGGCTCCACACGACCGTGCCGCCCTGCTTGAGGGCCGACACCGGCTGCGCGTTGATGTCCTCGGTCTTAAGGCCGTTCGGTTTCGTGTTCCCGTTGCCGCCGGATGACGCCGCGCCCGAACTGGGCGCGGCCGGCTGCGTGCTCGTGGGCGGGTTGGAGGTGTTGCCATTGGTATTGGTGTCTCCTCCACCCCCCGTCCCCGATGACGTGCACGCAGCCGCGCCGAGCACGACCACGAGCGTGGAGATCGCGACGGCTACGCCGCGTGTACCTACCTTCACTTGTCCTCCTGTGTTGTGGATTGGATGGGCGTCTCGCTCGCTAAACCACGGATAGCGGCTCAGCGAAGTGGCAGGCGGCGCGGTGATCGTCGCCTTGCACGTACAACTCGGGGTCCTCGGTCTCGCACCGATTTCGACTCGGGCCGTCGAGGACCTCGTATTTGAAACAGCGCGAGCGGAACCGGCAACCCGATGGCGGATCGGCCGGGCTCGTCATATCTCCCTTGAGCAGAAGCCGCTTGCGCTGGCGTTCCTTCGCCGGATCCGGAACCGGAATCGCCGACAGCAGCGCCTGGGTGTAGGGATGCGACGGCCGTTCGAACACCGAATCGACATCGCCGGTTTCCACGATCCGTCCGAGGTACATGACCGCCACCCGGTTCGCGATCACCCGCACGACCGACAGGTCGTGTGCGACGAACAGGTATGACAGCGAGAGCTCGGCGCGTAACTGAAGCAGCAGGTTGATGACACCTGCGCGAATCGAGACGTCCAACGCCGACACCGGCTCGTCCAGCACGATCAGCTTGGGCTTGAGCGCCAGTGCCCGCGCGATACCGACGCGCTGTCGCTGCCCGCCGGAGAACTCCGCCGGATACCGTCCGGCCATCGACGGGTCGAGGCCGACCTGCCGCAGCAGTTCGGTCGTGCGGCCTTCGATCTCTTTCTTGCCCATGCCGTGCGTGCGCATCGGCTCGGCAAGGACATCGCTGATCGGTAACCGCGGATCGAGCGCAGCGAGCGGATCCTGGAACACGACCTGTAGCTCGCGACGCATGCGGCGGCGGTCATTGCCGGTGATCTTGCTGGTGCTGCGGCCGTCGATCAGCACATCGCCGCCCTGCGGCTTGGTGAGTTCGAGGATCTGCAGCAACGTCGTGGTCTTGCCACAGCCGGATTCGCCGACCAGGCCGAGCGTCTCGCCCTCACGGATGTCGAGGTCGATCCCGTCTACGGCATGCACCGTGCCGACCCGCCGTTTGAAGACCGTGCCCTTGAGCAGCGGGTAGTGCCGCATCAGGCCATCGAGCGCGAGTACCTGCTTGCGCTGCTCGCGAGGCACGCGATCGACCGCTGACGCCTTGAGGTCAGGCGCCGGGAACAGGTCTTCGACGTGCAGGTTCTGCTCTTCAATCGTCTGCTTGCGATGGCACGCGGCGAGGTGATCGGCCTGCGCGATGGCCTCGAGATCGGGCTCGGCGGTTCGGCAGATGTCGATCACCATCGGGCACCGCGGCGCGAACGGGCAGCCGACCGGCAGCTTCGCGAGCGACGGCGGATTGCCTTCGATCGGTGTAAGCGACGACCCGCCGTGCGCGTCGATGCGCGGGATGGATCCGAGCAACCCGATCGTGTACGGCATGCGCGGCCGATAGTAGATCTGGTCGGTGGAGCCGACCTCGACCGGCTTGCCCGCGTACATGACCAGCACCCGGTCGGCGAGCCCAGCAACCACACCGAGGTCGTGGGTGATCATGATGATCGCCGCCCCGGTCTCGCGCTGGGCAGTCCTGAGCACGTCGAGAATCTGGGCCTGGATCGTCACATCCAGCGCGGTGGTCGGCTCATCGGCGATGATCACATCGGGGTCGTTGGCGATGGCCATGGCAATCATGACACGTTGCCGCATGCCACCGGAGAACTCGTGCGGGAAGGCCTGTGACCGCTCGCGGGCGTTGGGGATCCCGACGAGGTCGAGCAGCTCGACCGCGCGATCCATCGCGCGCGACTCGCTGATGTCGTTGTGAATGCGCAGTGCCTCGACCACCTGCTGGCCGATCGTGTAGACCGGCGTGAGAGCCGACAGCGGCTCCTGGAAGATCATCGACATCTGCTTGCCACGGATGCGCGACATCTGACGGTCGTCGAGCCCGATCAGCTCGCGCTCACCCAGGCGCACCGAACCGCCGACTGCGGCGTTGGACGGCAGAAGCCCCATGATGGCGAGCGAGGTCACCGATTTGCCGGACCCGGACTCGCCCACGATGCCCAGCACCTCGCCGCGCCGTAACGAGTAGCTGATGCCTCGAACGGCGTTGACATCGGGGCCGCCAGCACCGGGGAACGTGACCGACAGGTCGGTGACAGTGAGGACGTCGTCCTCGGTTGCCCGGTCCGGCGATACGGGTTCGATGATCTCGATTGTCACTGCGCCTTCCCGGAAGATGGATCGAGTGCGTCGCGCAGCCCGTCGCCGACGAGGTTCACAGCGAGCACGAGCAGGACGAGGAACCCCGAGGGGAACAGGAACAGCCACGGGTAGGTGGACGCGTCGTTCTGACCATCGCTGAGCAGCGTGCCGAGGGAGACATCAGGCGGCTGCACACCGAAGCCGAAGAACGACAGGCCGGCTTCGGTGAGGATCGCGGTGCTCACATTGATCGTTGCATCGATGATCAGTAGCGACGACAGATTCGGGACGATGTGACTGAAGATGATCTTCCGGCTCGGCACGCCCATGTACTTGGCGGCGAGCACGTATTCGCGATGTTTCAACGTGAGCGTCTGCCCGCGCACGATGCGTGCGGTGATCTGCCACAAGAACATGCCTAGGAGCACGACGAAAAGCGGCCAGTTGCCCGCGAAGTGGCTCGAGACGATCGCGATGATCAGGAAGGCCGGCACAACGAGCAGCAGGTCGACGACCCACATGAGGATGCGGTCGACCCAGCCGCCGTAATACCCCGCCGCCGCACCCACGATGGCGGCGATGCCGGTTGCGAGCAGTGCGACGAGCAGGCCGATGAGAATCGACTTCTGCGCGCCGCGCATGGTCGCCGCGTAGAGATCCTTGCCGGTCTGGTCGGTGCCGAACCAGTGATTGGCGCTCGGGCCCTTGAGGAACGACTCGAAGTCGAGGTCGGTGTACTTCCAGTGTGTGAAGTAGGGGCCGACGAACGCCATGAAGATCAGGATGATGAGAACTGCAAGGCCGAGCAGTGCGCCCTTCTTGCGGACGAACCGTCGAAGAACGAGTCCGCCGCGAGTGACCATCGCGGTTTCGTCGATCGGGGCCGAGCCCGAGTCCTCCGGTGCCGCGGTGGTCGGGGTCAGAGAATCGGCAGGAACCGTCATGCAGCCTCCTCCGTCGGCTGCCGGACAAGTGCTGTGCTCATTGATGATCTCGCGAACTCGATCATGCTCTCAACTCCTGACTCTCGGGTCGAGGAGAGCAACGACAAAGTCCTGCATCAACGAGGCGAGCAGCACCAGCACGGCAACGAAGAGCGTTACCGCCGCGGTCGCGTTGGTGTCGTTGCTCTGGATCGATGTCACGAGCAGCTCACCCATGCCGTGCCAGCCGAAGATGATCTCGGTGAATGTCGCGCCCACGAAGATCAAGGCGAAACTGTAGACGAAGATGGTCACGGCCGGGATCAGGGCGGTGCGCAGCGCGTGCTTGGTCAACGCCGTGCGGCGCCGCAAGCCCTTGGCTCGCGCGGTCCGCACGTAGTCGCTGCCGAGCACATCGAGCATGGCGTTGCGCTGGTAGCGCGAGAGGAACGCGGCGCCGGTGACCACGAGCACGATCGTCGGCAGTATCAGGTGATCGAGCCGGTTGATGATGTGTTCGAGGGTGCCGCCGTTCTGTGCCGGATCGAACTGCCCCGAGTACTGGAAGACCCGATGGCCGATCCATTTGTTCGCTTTGACGGCAAGTAGCTGAAGCAGGATGGCCAGCACGAACGTTGGTATCGAGAGCAAGATGAACGAGCTGACCGTGAAGAAGTGGTCGACGAACTTGTACTGGCGTACGGCCGACCACGCCCCGATGGTGACCCCGACCAGGCCGCCGATGATCGTGCCGATCAGCAGCAGTTGGCCGCTCACCCACATCCGGCGCTCTACGTCGTCGTTCACCGAGCCACCCTGAACCTCCAGGCCGAGGTTGCCGTGCACCACATCGTCGAGCCAGGTCCCGTAGCGCTCCAGCACCGGGGTGTTCGGATTGGAGTTGATCGAGTCGAGCTTCTCGCTGATCACGGACTCGGACGGCCGGGGGTTGCGGCCCTCGTAGTTCGATTTCGGGTGGAGACTGACCGCGGCGAGAATGTATGCCAGCGAGGTCGCGATGAAGACCAAAACGAGGTAGTTCGCCAACCGCCGCAGCATGAACTTCGTCAAACCGCGCTCCTCTCCGAACTTCTTCCACTGTGTCTCGGGCGCGCCCCACCGTCCAATGGCGCAACCGGCTCGAAGATAGTGTGACCTGCACATGCTGCCATCGGCAGGGCGCATTGGGGCTATTGAGACGAGTTCGTTACGTTCCGGGAAACAATAGTTAGCGATTACCCAACCGGACGCGCGAGGTGCGCGCGACGTTGATCAACAGGCTCGAATCCCCCGCTATCGGGGGGTTCGAGCCTGTTGATCAAGCAGTGCGCGTGCGCTCAGCTGGGTGGCGCGATGGCCTCGGGGTAGCTGGGGGCGGCCTTGCGCACGTGCCGCGACGCCGACGGCTTGGCGGTGACGGGTGGCTTCGAACCGAGCACGGTGTGATAGATCTCCTCGGCGCCCTTGCGGGTGAGCAGGTCGGCGACAGCCATGCTGACGCCGGTGAGCGCCGCCCAGCTGATCGCGTCCGCCCACTGCACGTTGTCGTCGGCCGCCTGACGCGGCCGGTCGGGACCGGCCGCGATCCACACCCTTTCCACCAGCTTGCGGGTTGCGATGCCGATCGGGATGCCGACCGCGATGGTCACGACTTTCATGCCGATCTTGGCGCCGATGTTGGCCATGCGCTCACCCTAGGCTGTCGGGCGTGACCCCGCCCGTGCCTGTTGCTCGTGACGGTGCAGACGTCGTGCGGCTCGCCCGTTCGGCCGACAGCCTGCCGGTCGTCGATGCGCGCGTGAGCGAGTGCCGGGCCTGCCCGCGCCTGGTTGCCTGGCGTGAGCAGGTCGCGCTGGAGCGTCGCCGCGCGTTCGCCGAGCAGACCTATTGGGGACGGCCGGTGCCGGGCTTCGGCGACCCGGCCGCGCAGATTCTCATCGTCGGGCTCGCACCCGCGGCACACGGCGCGAACCGCACGGGACGGATGTTCACCGGCGACCGCAGCGGCGACTGGCTCTACGCGGCGCTGTACCGGGCCGGTCTGGCGAACCAGCCGACCGCGGTCGCTGCCGACGACGGGCTGCGCCTGGACGACGTGTACATCGCCGCGGCCGTCAGATGCGCTCCGCCGGCGAACAAGCCGACCACGCAGGAGCGTGACACGTGCCGACCCTGGCTGGCTCGCGAGCTGCAACTGCTGTGGCCGCGGTTACGGGTAATCGTCGTGCTCGGGGGCTTCGGATGGGCCGCGCTGTGGCCCGCCCTGCGGTCAGCGGGCGTCACGCTTCCCGCCCGCGTCGCGCCGTTCGGGCACGGTGTCGAGGTTGCGACCGACGGACGCACCGTGCTGGGCAGCTACCACGTGAGCCAGCAGAACACCTTCACCGGGCGATTGACCGAAAAGATGCTGGATGCGGTGTTCGCACGCGCAAACGCGATCGCTAGCGTTAATGCATGAGCGCTACCCGGATTCTCATCGTGGGCGGCGGGTACGTCGGCATGTACACGGCGCTCGGCCTGCAACGTCGGTTGTCGCGCGGCGCGGCCGACATCACGGTCGTCGAACCGCAATCAAATATGACCTACCAGCCATTCCTGCCCGAGGCTGCTGCCGGCAGCGTCGAACCGCGCCACGTGGTGGTCCCGCTGCGCAAGGTGTTGCGCAAGTGCAACGTGATCACCGGCGCGGTTGGCCGGATCACGCATTCGACCAAGACCGCGCAGATCCGTCCCAGCGACGGCGTCCCCTATGACTTCGAGTACGACATCTTGGTCGTCTGCCCTGGCTCGATATCGCGGCTGTTGCCGATCCCCGGCTTGGCTGAACGCGGCATCGGGTTCAAGACGATCGGCGAGGCGATCTATCTGCGCAACCACGTGCTCTCACGACTGGATCTGGCTGCGTCGATACCTGATCCGAAGCGCCGAAAGAGCGCGCTGACCTTCGTATTCGTCGGTGGGGGATACGCCGGCGTCGAGGCGCTCGCCGAGCTCGAGGACATGGCACGATATGCGCTGCGCTACGTACCGAACGTCGGCCCGGACGAGATGCGCTGGATCCTCGTCGAAGCGGCCACCCGGATCATGCCCGAGGTGTCGGTGCGGCTGTCGGCCTACACGGTCGACCGGCTCACCGAGCGCCACATCGACGTGCGGCTCAACACCATGCTCGAGTCGGCGGTCGACGGACACATCAGGTTCAGTGATGGCGAGGAGTTCGACGCCCAGACGCTGGTGTGGACGGCCGGTGTGAAGGCGAACCCGATTCTTACTGACACCGATCTGCCGCTCGACGACAAGGGACGCCTGCCGTGCAAGGCGAATCTCACCGTCAAGGGGGTCACCGGCGTCTTCTCGGCCGGTGACTGCGCCGCCGTCCCGGACCTCTCCAAGAGCGACCCGAACGCCTTGTGCGGCCCGAGTGCGCAGCATGCGGTGCGCCAGGCGAAGGTCTTGGCCGGAAACGTGGCGTCCTACGTTCGCGGCGGGTCGCTGCGCGATTACAAGCACGCCTACGCGGGTTCGGTCGCGTCACTCGGCCTCTACCGCGGGGTCGCCGAGGTCTACGGAATCAAGCTGCGCGGCTTTCCGGCGTGGTTCATGCACCGCACCTATCACGTCTCGCGGATGCCCACGCTGAACCGGAAGATCCGCATCGTCGCCGACTGGACCGCAGCGCTGCTGTTCCGGCGCGAGGTGGTCTCGCTCGGCCAGCTGCAGAGCCCGCACACCGAGTTCGAGCAGGCCGCCGGACGCCGCGAATTCCCCGAGGTGTCGTAGCCGGTCAGCCGAAGCGGTCGTGGCAGTGGTCGCTGCCTACGGTCTTCCCCGCTGCCGTCCGGTTGCCGGTCGGCAAACCGGTCACACCCGGGGAAAACCACTCGTAGGCTGTGGAAGCTTGTTAGATCGGCGTGGGGCATGGCCCGGGAATCCCTAGTAACGTCCTGCGTACATACGACGCTTTAACACGGGACGGTTTAGAGGGGGATGTCCTGACGCGACTTGCGGCTAGCCGATGCACGGTCTTCTGGGCAGATCTCACGATCTTCGACGACCGGTACACCGCGCTGCTCTCCGCCGCCGAACTGCGCCGCGCCGCCCGCCTGGCCAAGGGTGAGGTCCGCGAGCGGTTCGTGCTCGGTGCGGCCCTGCTGCGCTGCGCCGCGTCGGCCAGCACCGGCATCGATCCTGCCGAAGTCGAGATCGAGCGGTCGTGCCGGTGGTGCCTGGCCCCGCACGGCAAGCCACGGCTGCGCGGCGAGGCCCGCGGCTGGCATGCCTCGGTCACCCACTCGGGCAGCCTCGTCGGCGTCGCGGTCACCCGAGCCGGACGAGTCGGCCTCGATGTCGAGGTCGCCGCGGCACGCGACTACCGCGCGCTGTTCGCGTCCGTGCTGGCCGCCGATGAACCGCGCCCCCACTCATTGCGTGACTTCCTTGGGTACTGGACGCGAAAGGAATCGGTGTTGAAGGCGACCGGCGAGGGCTTGGTGCGGCCGATGCACGACGTCGTCGTCACCTCGCCGTCCGCACCGCCACGGCTGATCAGCTACTCGGGCGAGCCGGCCTCGGCCACGATGATCGACCTGCGCCCCGAACGCGAGTACGTCTCGGCGTTGACAGTGTTCGCCTCGCAGCCGGTCGCGGTTGATCAGCAGCACGTCTGTGCATTGCCCCTTGAGCGGTCCGCATGATGGCCGAACCGCTGTACACGCCCAAGCCGGACGAGATGGACGGTTCGCAACTCGCCGGGTTCATGCGCTACTGCGAGCAGCACACCGGGCAGGCGTACGCCGATCAGTGCGACTTCTACAAGTTCTCGGTAGCTGAGTTCCGGAAGTTTTGGTCGCTGTTCCTTTCCTGGTCCGGCGTTGCCTACGAAGGATCAGCCGAACCCGCGTGCGTGGGGGACGAGGTCGAGTCGGCCACGTTCTTCCCGGAGGTCAACCTCAACTACGTCGAGAACCTGCTGGCCGGTCATCCTGAGCGTGACGACAAACCGGCGGTGATCGCCCGCACCGCCGATGGCTCGCGAACAGCACTCACCAGACGAGAACTGCGCCAGCAGGTCATGGCCGTGGCCAGCGGCTACTCGCAGCACGGACTTCAAGCCGGTGACCGGGTCGTCGCAGTGGCGTTCAACACCGACACGCTGATCATCGCCGGGCTGGCCGCGCTCGCGCTCGGCGCGACGCTTTCGACCGCCGCGCCGGACATGGGTGTCGACAGCATCCTGACCCGCTTCCAGCAGTTGTCGCCGACGATGATGCTGCTCGGTGACGACGGTGCGCCCGACGAGAACCGTGCCGAGCAACTCGTCGCATCGCTGCCGTCGCTCGCATCGGTGGTGATGCTGGACGACACGTCCGCGACACCACAGCTGGGGATCCCGGTACTGCGGTTGGCCGAACTCAGTTCAGCCGATGCCGACGGCTTCAGCTGGCCGCGGCTGCCGTTCAACCAGCCGCTGTTCATCCTGTTCTCGTCCGGAACGACCGGTCCGCCGAAGTGCATCATGCATTCGGCTGGCGGCGTGCTGCTGGAACACCTCAAGGAGCACATGCTGCACGGCGACCTGCGCGCCGAGGACGTCCTGTACTTCCACACCTCGCCCGCATGGATGATGTGGAACTGGCAGCTGTCGGCGCTCGCTGTCGGCGCGAGCATCGTGCTCTATTCGGGGCGAGTGTTTGACGCCGGCACGTTGTGGGCGATCGTGGCATCCGAGCACGTGACCGCCTTCGGTACCGGCCCGCCGTATCTGCAGTTCTGCGAGACATCAGGATTCGTACCGCGTATCGAGCACGACTTGTCGCGGCTGCGCGTGGTCATGTCGACCGGCGCCATCCTGCGCGACCCGCAGTTCGACTGGGTTATCGAGAACGTTGCAGAAGTGCCGATCCACTCGATCTCCGGCGGCACCGACATTGTCGGCTGCTTCGTGCTCGGCAGCCCGCTCGTACCGGTGTATCGCGGCGAATGCCAGTGCCGCAGCCTCGGGCTGGACGTCCGCGCCCTCGATGCCGATCGCGTTACCGGCATCGGCGAGCTGATCTGCGCCAACCCCTTCCCGTCCCGTCCACTCGGCCTATTCGGCGATCCGGACGGAACACGCTTCCACGACGCGTACTTCGCCCAGCACGACGGTGTATGGACGCACGGCGACCTCATCGAGATCACCGACCACGGGTCGGCGCGCATGCACGGCCGCTCCGACAGCGTGCTGAATGTGGGCGGCGTGCGCATCGGACCCGCCGAGATCTACGCGATCGTCAACGCGCTTCCGGAGGTACAAGAGAGCATCGCGGTCGAGCAGCAGGTCACTGATCGGCTCGAGTCGTCACGGCTCGTGCTGCTGGTCGTGATGACCACACCGGGGTCACTCGATCCGGGGATGGTGTCGACGATTCGCCGCGCGCTGGCGCATGGTGCGTCACCGATGCACGTGCCACGGCTGGTTGTCGAGGTTGCTGAACTGCCGCGGACGTTCAGCGGCAAGCTTTCCGAAGCCGCTGTGCGCGATGCGATCAACGAGCTTCCGGTGCGCAACGCCGAGGCGCTGCAGAACCCGGAATGCCTCACCACGCTGGTCGCTGCGGCTAAGAGCGCTGACGAGCGACCGGTGCTCGGCTCCGGCGATGACACGGTGAGCGCGCTCTGCGGGATCTTCGGAGAATTGCTCGGCGTGTCGCAGGTCGCTCCGGAAGACAGCTTCTTCGACCTCGGCGGCACGTCGCTCGCGCTCGCGCTGGCCACCCGGTTGATCTACGAACGGCTCGGGCACGACCTGCCGATGTCTGCCGTGTTCGCCGCACCACGTCCGAATGCGCTCGCGGGGTACATCCACCGCCCCGCTCAGGACTCGCGTGACACCCTGGTCCTGCTGAAACCGGGCGATGCCAATGAACGGCCGGTGTTCATGCTGCATGACGCGACCGGCGACGTGCTCGCGTACTCGGTGCTGGCCGATGCGATGTCGGGCGACCGGCCGGTGTATGCCGTGCGCGCACGGGTGCTTGATAGCCGGCTGCAGCCCGACGCGACCGTCGACGACATGACATCATCCGCGCTCGAGAGCGCGCGATCGGTACAGCCGAATGGCCCGTACACGCTGATCGGGTTCTCCTTCGGCGGCATCCTGGCTTTCGAGATGGCACGCCGGCTGATCGCGGCCGGCGAGCGGGTCGACAAGCTGGTGCTGCTCGACTCGTACCTCGATCCGCGCTCACTCGGCGCGCTGCGCGGCTGGTGGTTCATCCTGGTCAACCGCTCCCTCGTGCAGGCGCGGCGCTTCGTGGCCGCGCCTATGCAGAGTGCGCGCGGGATGTGGCGCCGGTTGCGCCGCTCGAGCCCGGTGCCCGACTCCGAACAGGCATCGACGCCGCGTGCCGAGGCTGTTGCTGCATTGACAGCGCGCGAGCAGGAGCGGTACCGGCCCAGCCCGCTGGCGGCGAACGTCACGTTCGTCCGGGCCGATGAGCGCGATCCGCTGCAGTGCGACCCGGTCGGTGTCTGGCAACGCGCGACGGGCGGTGAGTTCCACGTCGTCCGAACACCAGGCGGTCACAACGACTCGCTCACCCTGCCGCACGTCTCGCAGCTTGGTAAGCGGCTCAGTGCCCTGCTGGACGAGGCGTAAGCAGGATCGTGCGGACCTCGTCCGGAACAGCCGTGGGTTGCCACGACTCGTCAGTGAGCACGTAGGTCGTCTCCACGTGACAGCACAAGCGGTCGTCGGCGTGGATGTCGAACGAGAGCGCGAAACTGGTCCGTCCGACGCGCGTGCAGGCCACGTCGACGGTCAACTGCTCGCCCCATCGCGCGCCCGATTTCCAGGTGAGCGTCGAGGTGACGAGTTGCACCCGGTCAGCAACGTGCAGCAGGCCGCGCTCGCGACAGTACGCAGCCATCGCCTCGTCGCAGTAGAGCAGGTAGTGCGAGTTGAACACGACGCCCTGACCGTCTACTTCGGCGTAGCGCACCGGCGCGGACCACGTTGTCATGTGCTCACCCGTTCGCGCAGGCCACGAAAGAGCAGCACCACGGTCAGCCAGTCGAACACGCCACCGAGCTTGGCCAGCAGCGGGTGCTTGACGCGCAGCCGCAGCCGGATGTGCAGCCGGCTGCCGCCTGAGACGGGACGAAGCACGAGCGCCCAGCTCAACGCCAGCACTCTCGGACGCGATGGATCAGCCGGCCAGCGATGATGGTTGTCGCGATCACGCAACGAGTGCCAGACGAGCGCCCTCGGCTCGTCGACGACGACCGCCCGGAACACCGGATCGCCCGGTCCCCAGTCCGCGATGTCGTCGCCGACCGCGACCTGCTGCAGCGACCGGTCGATGCGGCGCAACCCGCGCCTGGGCAGCACCCGCTCAAGGCGGCGTGGGAAGTACCAGCCCGCCCGTCCCTTGCCGAGTTGGACGAGCCACGGCCACACCGCTGCCGGCGGTGCGGGCAGGGTGACGGCGCGATCGATCACGTCGGTCGCGTCAGGGACGAGTTCGTCGCCGGGAAGCGGCAACGCCACCTCGGCATCGGACACGCCAGACCTGGTCAGGAACGCGAGCACGTCGTCGATCCTGCCGCAGGCACAATGGACCCGCACTGCCCCCGTAGCCCAATGGCAGAGGCAGACCCCTTAAAAGGGTCCAAGTGTCGGTTCGAATCCGACCGGGGGTACTGCGAGGAGGAGGCGCGTCAGTCCTTCCAGACGCCCCACGCCTTGATGGCATTGATCAGCATCTGGTAGGTGCGTGCCGTGAGCTTGACGCGTTCGGAGTCGCGACCGGCCGAACCGTTCTTGAGCCCGGCGTTGTTGAGGTCGCCCTTGCGGCCAGGGTGCAGGTGCAGCTCGGTTTCGGCGCGCTTGCGCTTGGTCTCGATCTGGCCGAAGTAATAGATCACGCCCGCGGTCGACGTCGGCTTGGCTGCCCGGTAGACGAAGCGGATCGGCCGGATCCGGCCCGCCGTGATCTGCGCACAGATCGAGGTGAGCGCGGTGTCGGTGTCGCTCTTGTCGCCCAGCGCGGTCCACGCCGTCGCCACGTCGAGGGCCGCCTGCGCGGTGGTGGCCTTGGCAAGATCGGCGCCGAGCTTGGCGCCGGCGTTGCAGTAGATGAATGCTTCAAGGGCAACCACACTGCCGCTGAGCAGGTTGAGCACTTCCTGCGCGCTGCGCGCTGACTCGACGGCTGCCGCGGCGGTGAAGAAGCAGGCCGACAGCAGCGGCGGCTTGTATGACGAGTCTTTCAGCATGCCGCGCAGGGTGCGGTCGATCGTCTCGTCGTAGTTGACGAGCGGGCCACCGGCGGCGTCCTCGACGTCCTTGCGCAGCTTTGCCTTCTCGGCATCCTTCGCGTTGCGCTCTTCCTCGACTGCCTTCTCGGCCTTCGCCTTGTCCTCGGCTGCCGCGGCGCTCTTCTCGGCGCCGTCCATCTCGTCGAGGCGCGCCTTGATCGCTGTGGCCAGCTCGTCCTCGTCCCACTCGAGCAGCTTCTGCCACTCCAGTAACTTCGCCTTCGTAGTCTCCTTCGCGTTGATGCGCTCGACGGTGACTTCTTGCTTGTCGGTCGGGTCGACGAGCCGTTGGATGACCCGGCCGACCCGCGCGCCACCCTGCTGGACAGTGTGGGCGAGTTCGTGCGCGAGCAACCGCTGCCCCGCCACCGCGGAGGTGTCCGGCATGCCGTCGCGCAGGAAGACGTCGTTGCCGACCGTGAACGCGGCCGCACTGATGCTGCGGCTGGCCTGCGCGACGGCGCCGCCGGTATGCACCCGCACCCGGCTCAGGTCGGCCCCGAGGGCGCCGCCGAAATCGGCTTGGATCTGCGCTGGCAGCGCACGGCCGGTGCCGCCAGCCTGCGCGACCAGCGCTTGCACCGCCGATGGAGCGTCGCCGCCGTCGAGGCCGACCGCAGTGTCGGTGTGCCGCCCAACCGCGCCAGCTGTTTCGAAGGTCTCGACCTCGGCCTCGCCGCTCGCGCGGCGGCGCAGCGAGTCGACCACGCGGTCGGCAACGCGGTCGGCCCCGATCTCGGACGGATCGTCGGATCGGCCTACCGACAGGCCAGGCATCGCCACCGGGCGGGCTTCTTGCGCGTCAGGGTCCGCCCGCCGTTGATCAGCGAGCTTGCGAGCGAGCACCGGCGCGGTGCCTCGCTTGGTGTCATGCATCGCGCGCCCCTCACCGGCCTCGCGCTGGATCAAACCGGCCGAAACCTAGCACGCGCGGCCGTGCGCGGGGAATGCATCGTGCCGGACAGGTTTCTACCCACCGCTCTTGCGGCGGAACGTGCGCTTGCCACCGACCCGTGCGTGTTCGCCATGCACCTTGGAGTCGCTTTGCGTCTCGGCGTTGTTCGCGTGCTTCTTCTCGCGCTTGCGCTCGAGCGCCTCGCGGAACTTGTCCTTGGCGGGATCGGCTGAAGTGTTCGGATCGTGGGCGGGCATGTGCTCAGCCTGACACGTCCCTCTGGGTGCGCCAAGCGACTTGCGGGGTAGACAGGAAGTATGCGAACAGTCACTGCATATGCAACCCCAGCCGCAAAAGCCCCGTTCGAGAAGGTGCAGATCGAGCGCCGCGACCTCGGACCCAAGGACGTGCTCATAAAGATCGCCTTCGCGGGCATCTGCCACTCCGACATCCACACCGCACGCAACGAGTGGGGCAAGGCACACTTCCCGCTCGTCACGGGCCACGAGATCGCCGGCACCGTCCAGGAGGTCGGGTCGGAGGCCCGCAAGCACGCGGTCGGCGACCGGGTCGGCGTCGGCTGCATGGTCGACTCTTGCCGCGAGTGCGAGAACTGCCGGGCCGGCGAGGAGCAGTACTGCCTCAAGGGCAACATCGGTACCTACAACTCGAAGGGCAAGGACGGTCGGTGGACCGATGGCGGTTACAGCACGCACATCGTCGTTGACGAGGACTTCGTGCTCGGCATTCCCGAGGGCATCGAGTTGGACGAGGCGGCGCCGCTGCTCTGCGCAGGCATCACGCTCTACTCGCCGCTGAACCACTGGCACGCCGGTCCCGGCAAGAAGGTCGCCATCGTCGGCATGGGCGGTCTCGGGCACATGGGTGTCAAGATCGCGCATGCGATGGGCGCGGAGGTCACCGTCCTGTCGCAATCGCTATCTAAGCAGGACGACGGCGAGCGATTCGGCGCCGACCACTATCACGCGACCAGCGACGAGGAGACCTTCAAGAAGCTCGCCGGCAGTTTCGACCTGATCGTCAACACCGTGTCGGCGACGCTGCCGATGCAGAAGTACCTGTCGCTATTGAAGGTGGACGGGACGCTGGTGAGCGTCGGCGCGCCGGCCGAGCCGCTCGAGGTGCCGGCGTTCGGCCTCATCGCCGGGGCGAAGACCTGGGCCGGTTCGCAGATCGGCGGCATCCCCGAGACCCAGGAAATGCTGGACTTCTGCGCCGAGCACGGCATCGGCGCCCAGATCGAGACGATCAGCGGCGAGCAGATCGACGAGGCGTGGGACCGCGTCGTCGACAGCGACGTGCGTTACCGCTTCGTGATCGACACGTCCACTTTCTAGCCCGTCCTGCTGATCATGCGCGGTTGCTCGCCATGAGCCGCAGCCGTGCATGATCAGGAGGTGGGTCAGGCGCGTTCGAGGACGACGACCGGGATCTCGCGATCCGTCTTGCGCTGGTAGTCGTCGTAGTCGGGCCACACCTCGGTCATGTGCTTCCACATCGCCGGCTTCTCCTCGGGGGTGGCCACCCGGGCGTGCGCGGCGAACTTGTCGCCCTTGATCTGCACCTGCACGTTGGGGTCGGCCTCGATGTTGCCGAACCAGGTCGGCGGGGCGTCCGAACCGCCCTTGGACGCGACGATCAGCTGCTTGTCGTCGTAGTCGCGGTAGATCAGCGCGTGCGTGCGCTCCTTGCCGGACTTTCGCCCGATGGTGGTCAACAGCAGGATCGTCGTGCCGTTTCGCCAGTGGTAGCCGTCCTCGCCGGCGGTCTCCTGGTACTGACGGACGTGCTCGTCGCCGTGCAAGAAAGTTGTCATGTCTCCATCTTGCCCCGATCGAGCGGTCGGCTGTCGTGATTGATCGACATCAGGTACCGTGCGCACGCTTGTTTTCTGCTGGGAGGGTCCTGTGTTCCGTCTTCGTCCACTCGTGGTCGCCGCAGCTTCGGCGTCCGTTCTCGCCATGCTCGTGGGCGTTGCCGATGCCGCAAACTCACCGCTTCCGCGTCCACGACCGGTGCGCCACGTGCGCGTCGCGCCGCGCTCGCTGACCTCGGTGCGACTCGCGTGGACGAACCCGACGTCCGCTTCGTTCCGCGCGACGGTCGTGCGGATGGCACGCGGCACGATCGCGCCGCACGGTCCCGCGCAAGGGCGCGGAATTGCGGCGGTGGGCAGGTCGCGGCACTCGGTCGTAGCGCGCGGGCTGGCGCCCGGCGGCAGCTACGCATTCGCGCTGTACGCCACCGACGGGCACGGCCACTTCGCGCGCCGCGCTGTCGCGCACGTGGTCATGGGCCCCGCTCCCGTGCGCGATCTCGAGACGTTCGTGTCTGGCCGTGACATCTCACTCGACTGGACGAACCCGACGACAATCTCGTTCACCGGTGTTACCGCGCGATACGCGAAGGGGCCGACCGCGCCGAGGGCCGGTCACGGCAAGCCGATCGCGCTGAGCAGTGCGACGGCGTCCAGCGTGACGCTGACTCATCTGGCCAAGGACACCACGTATTCGGTTTCGGTCTGGGCCCACGACGCGCACCGGCGGCGCTCGCCGGTTAGGACGGTGAGCTTCACGACCGACGCCACCCGTTCCGTCCCGAAGAATGGCACCTATACCGGACGGGTGACCGACACCGACGGCGATGCGTTGGCGAATGTGACGTTGAGCCTGAACAACTTCGATGCCGACACTACGACGCTCACGACGACGGGACCCGACGGGCGATTCGCAGTGGTGCTGCCGCCGGCCGAGTACATCATCGACTTCGACGGGTCCCAGGCCACCGGGGGCTCGTCCGACTCGGTGGGCTACGTCGGTCACAGCACGATCGTCAAAATCTCGGCGGGCCGGGCGACCCACCAAGCCGAGCTGGCGCTGCACCGTGGCGCGGTCGTGACCGGACGGGTGACTGACACGCATGGCGACCCGTTGGGCGGGGTGCGCGCCTATCTGGCCGACGTGTACCCATACCTCCCGGCGGAGAACAACACGAGCTTCTCCGTGTTCTACGAGTCCGGCCCGTTCCCGTCCGCGATCACGGCTGCCGACGGCACGTACACCCTCAAGGGCACCCCGACGATGGCGCTGCGCGCGTGCTCCGACCCGACGGGCGGGCGGGTGTCGGGCGGTGCCTCGGCCACCGCGCGCTACCTCGACGCATGTACGTCCGAGAGCGTCGATCCAGCACCGGGCAGCACGATTGCGGTGCCCGATATGCAGCTCGGGTCGGCACCGGGCGGTGAAGTCTCCGGCACGGTCGTGTCACCCTCCGGTGTCGGAATCGCAGGCGTAGACGTCGACGTGAGCACGTCGAATGGCTTTTTCGGGGCGGCGCAGCGGACGGCGGCCGACGGCAGCTATGACATCCGCGGGCTTGCCGCAGGCACCTACCAGGTTTGTTTCGACGCGGAATTCGTGATGGACGACTCGCCGACGGGATACCTGTCGAAGTGCCGCGCCGCCAAGATCACTGTCGCCGCCGGGCAGCACGCCCACGTTGACGGCCGGCTTCACCCGGCCGCTGCGGTGACCGGGACCGTGACCGATGCGTCCGGTCGTCCACTGGCCGGGGTGCAGATCTCCATTGAACCTCCGCACGCGTTCAGCAGCGCCTTTTTCGGATTGGGGGTCACCGATGCACACGGTCAGTACCTCTTCAAGGGTCTCAAGGCGGGTCGTTTCCGAGCCTGCTTCGACACCGAGGCGGTCACGCCGACGCGACCAACACCAGGCGCCGCACCGGGGTGTCGCCACGGCCTGTTCAGCACCCGAATCGGAGCGGTGCGGACGGGCATCGACGCCAGCCTCGCAGTGTCCGGCGCGATCAGCGGGACGGTCACGTATTCCGATGGCAGCCCGGTTCGAGATGCCGATATCGACATCGAGCCGCTCACGAATGCAGCGGAGGACTTCTTCGGTTTCGCCGAGACGAACACGCATGGTCGTTACGCCCTGCGGGGCATGCCGGCGGGCAAGTACCGAGTCTGCTTCGAGCTGTCCAATCCGGCCGGCCCCGATCGCGAGTTCTGCGATCACGACCGCGTGTCGGTGCGGCTCGGACGGTTCACCCGGCACGTCGACGACAAACTGCCGGAAATGGCCCGCCTGACGGTCTCCGTGCACGACTCCGGCGGGCACCCGATAGCTGGTGCGGACGTTGCGGTGCTCGCACGATGCAAGCGTGACCAGGGCTTCGACTGCGATCACGTGTCGTCATTGGCTTCCTCGGTTCCGGTAACTGTCCGGGCCAGCGCCGCCGCCGATGCCCACGGCTCGGTCGAGTTCACCCTGCTGCCGCCGGGCACGTACGCGGTGTGCGCCTTCGGTTTCTTCGGCGCGACGACCGGGGCCATTCCGCCGGCGGGATATGCGGATCGCTGCACGGGTGATTCCTTCGACATCGATGCGACTGGCGGCAGCACGCATGCGGTGACCCTGACGCTGCCCGATGCCGGCGCCGCGGAAGGCAAGATCACCGACGGCACCGGCCACCCGCTGCGCGGCGTCCTGGTGCATGTCTCCAACTCCGCAGCCGACGACTTCCAATCGGAGTACGACGGCGAGAACCCGGACGATCCGAGCGAGTACAGCGTTACTGCCGCGGACGGCAGCTACCGGGTGCGCAGCATCGCGCCGGGCGATCAGACCGTGTGCGTCGACGCCGCCAATGCCAAGGGTGGAACGAGCGCTGCGGGCTATGTCGACCAGTGCCTCGGTGCGGCGCCCGGCACGACCGCCGGCGGCACCACCATCGCCGTGACCGCTGACCAGATCACGCTCGCCCCAGATCTCGCGCTCGCCGCCGGTGCCGGCGTTTCCGGCACCGTGACGTCGACTAACAGCGACCACGTCCGGTTCGCCGCCGTTGCGGTCTTCAACGGCAAGGGGACCGAAGTTGGCTCCGGCCAGGCAAACCGGAACGGCCGATACACAGTCACCCGACTGCCGGCGGTCAAGAGCACGATCTGCTTCGAGACCGAAGCCGTCCTGCGCTGCTACCAGAACGCCGCCTGGAAGGGCGGGCCGCCCCCGGCCGGTGCCACGCCGGTAACCCTGACGGCGGGCACCATCACGAGCGGGATCGACATCCGGCTCAAGACCTGACCTCGGTGCTGTTCGCTCACAGCGATCAGTGCCCGGAACATCCGCGGGATCCGATGCCTTGAGTCAATGAGACTCAAGAAAGAGGATTCGATGGACTTCACGCTCAACCTGCCGGTCCTGTCCCTCCCCGATGTGGTCGTGCTGCCCGGGATGGTCGTCCCGGTCGAACTCGACGACGCCGCCCAAGCCGTCATCGACGCCGCCAAGGCCGGGGCCGACGGCCAGTTGCTGATCGCGCCGCGCCTGTCGGACCGCTATGCGGCCTACGGTGCGGTCGCCGAGATCGAGCAGATCGGCCGGCTGCCCGGTGGCGCGCCCGCCGCCGTGCTGCGCGCACATGCGCGAGCCCGGATCGGTTCGGGCGTCAGCGGCCCCGGCGCTGCGCTTTGGGTCGAGGCGGCACCGGTCGACGACCCCGAACCGACCGAGCACACCCGCGAGCTGGCCGCTGAGTTCAAGCGGCTCGTGATCGCGATCCTGCAGCGGCGCAACGCCTGGCAGGTGATCGACTCCGTGCAGCGGGTCGACGACCCGTCCGACGTCGCCGACCTGGCCGGATACGCGTCCTACCTGTCGCTTGAGCACAAGCGCGACCTGCTCGAGACGCCCGATGTCGCCGTCCGCCTGGAACGTGTTGCGGAGTGGGCGCGCGAGCACCTCGCCGAGCTCGAGGTGAGCGACAAGATCCGCGACGACGTCCGCGACGGCATGGACAAGGCGCAGCGCGAGTTCCTGCTGCGCCAGCAACTCGCGGCCATCCGAAAGGAACTGGGGGAGGACGAACCCGACGGAGCCGATGACTTCCGCGGTCGTGTCGAAGCGGCGAACCTGCCCGCGAAGGTGCGCGAGGCCGCGCTGCGCGAGGTCGGCAAGCTGGAGCGGGCCTCCGAACAGAGCCCTGAGGCCGGCTGGATCCGCACCTGGCTCGACACCGTCCTCGACCTGCCGTGGAACGAGACGACCGTCGACAGCACCGACATCGTGGCCGCGCGCGAGATCCTCGACGCCGATCACCACGGCCTCGACGACGTCAAGGACCGCATCACTGAATACCTCGCGGTACGCGCGCGGCGAGCCTCGCGTGGCCTCGAGGTCGTCGGCGGACGTGGCTCGGGTGCCGTGCTCGCCCTCGTCGGCCCGCCCGGGGTCGGCAAGACGTCGCTCGGTGAATCCGTGGCCCGGTCGCTCGGCCGCAAGTTCGTACGCGTCAGTCTCGGCGGCGTGCGGGACGAAGCCGAGATCCGCGGGCACCGGCGCACCTACGTCGGCGCATTGCCCGGTCGCATCGTCCGCGCCATAACCGAGGCCGGCTCGATGAACCCGGTAGTGCTGCTCGACGAGATAGACAAGGTAGGCTCCGACTACCGCGGCGACCCGGCCGCGGCATTGCTCGAGGTGCTCGACCCGGCGCAGAACCACACGTTCCGCGACCACTACCTCGAGGTCGAGCTCGACCTGTCCGACGTCGTGTTCCTGGCGACGGCGAACGTGGCCGACACGATTCCGGCGGCGCTGTACGACCGCATGGAGGTCGTCACCCTCGACGGCTACACCGAGGACGACAAGGTGGCCATCGCACGCACCCACCTGCTGCCTCGACAGCTGTCGCGAGCCGCGCTCGATGCCGACGAGGTGACGATCACCGACGCGGCCCTGCACCAGATGGCAGCCGAGTACACCCGCGAAGCGGGCGTGCGGCAGCTCGAACGCGCGTTGGCCCGGGTGCTGCGCAAGGTCGCGACCAAGCTGGCCGGCCAAGACGGCCCGATCGAGGTCGACGACCTGCGCGACTATCTGGGGCGTCCCCGGTTCACTCCTGAGTCGGCCGAGCGCACCGCCGTCCCCGGCGTCGCGACCGGACTGGCGGTGACCGGAACCGGTGGTGACGTCCTGTTCATCGAGGCGAACGCGACCGACGGTGAGCGGCGGCTGATGTTGACCGGACAGCTGGGCGAGGTGATGAAGGAGTCGGCACAGATCGCGCTGTCCTACCTGCGCGCGCACCGTCCCGATCTCGATCCGGCGCTGGACAGGGTCGTCCACCTGCACGTGCCGGCTGGCGCGGTGCCCAAGGACGGTCCGTCCGCCGGTGTCACTATGGTGACCGCGCTGGCCTCGCTCGCGTCCGGGCGTCCCGTTCGCGCCGACGTCGGCATGACCGGCGAGGTGACGCTGAACGGACGGGTGCTGCCGATCGGCGGGGTGAAGCAGAAACTGCTAGCCGCGCAGCGGGCCGGATTGAAGACGATCTTCATCCCGGCGCGCAACGAGCCCGATCTGGACGATGTCCCGGCCGAGGTGCTCGAGGCGCTCGACGTGCGTCCGGTCAGCGACGTCGCCGAGATCCTCGCGGTTGCCTTGGCACCGGCCGCAGTCGCTGCCGACGCGGCCTAACGCACCGCGCCGCCCGGCCTGAGCGTGCCGAGCGGCAGAGGTGGAGCGGCGAGTGGTTCGCCGGCGTCACGAACGGCGCCGAATCGCTCGCCGCTCATCCATTGCGTCCGTGCCTCGACGATGTCGTCATTGGACCGGCCGACGAAGTTCCACCACATCACGATCTCCTCGTCGAACGGCTCACCGCCGAGCAGCAATAGCTGCGCGCCGCCCGCCGACGTCAGCCGCAGATCGCGCCGGTAGCAGCCGAGGTAGAGCATCGTGCCCACCTCGAGCGGGTCGTCGTCCACCGATACCGAGCCGGACAGCACGAGCACTGCGTGCTCGAAGTCGGGTTCCAGCGGCAAGCTCGTGGACGCGCCCGCGTCGAGCGTCACCGACACCGCGACCAGCGGCGAGTGCACCGTTCCCGGCGACGTCTCGCCGGCCATCGACCCCAACATCAGCGTCGCCCGCACACCGGTCTCGGTGAGCACCGGCAGGGACGAGTGGTGCTCCCACGCCGGCGCGACCGACACCGCGCCGGCCGGCAGGGCAACCCACAGTTGAGCGCCGTGCAACAAACCGGGATGCGCTACCGGGGAGTGTTCCGCGTGCGCGATCCCTAGCCCGGCCGTCATCAGCCCGAGCTCGCCAGGACCGATCACGACGTCGCTGCCGAGGCTGTCCTGATGGTGGATCTGGCCCGAGCGCAACCAGCTCACCGTCTGCAGGCCCATGTGCGGATGCGGCGGCACCTGCATGCCGGGCTGGTCGAGCACGTCGTCGGGGCCGTAGTGGTCGACGAAGCACCACGCGCCGACCAGCCGCCGGCCGAGGTTGGGCAGCAACCGCCGCACGACCGTGCTCTCGCCCAGCGGCACGGCCTTGCCCGCGAACCGCTCGTGCACCGGGCGGGTGGCGACGCCGCCGGCACCGCAGTGCGTCAGACTGGGCGTCCGGTCGAGATTGCTCATGAAGGAACGGTACGTGCGATGTTCACTGTCGTCGGCGAGGTGCTGGTCGATCTCGTCGGGCAGTCGCCGCAGTTCACCGCGTACCCAGGCGGTAGCCCGTACAACGTGGCAATCACGCTGGCCCGCCTCGGCGCACCGGCCGCGCTGGTCGCACGCACCGGCCGCGACGAGTTCGGCGCGATGCTCGAAGCAAAGGCGCGCGAGAGCGGGGTTTCCTTCGAACTGTGGCAGGTCGTTGACGAGCCGACGACCCTCGCGGTAGCGAGCCTCGACGCCAACGGCAGCGCGCACTACGACTTCTACTTCGACGGCACCGCGGGTCTCGGGTGGGATGACAGCCTCGTCGGCCGGGTGCCGATGGGCGGCGTGCTGCATCTGAGCTCGATCGCCACGTGGCGACCGCCGTCCGCGCAGATCCTGCAAGCACTGCAGCGCCGCGCGTACGCCAGTGGCAACACGCTGGTCAGCTACGACCCGAACGTACGTCCCGCGGTCATCACCGACCGCGGCGCCACCCGAGCCAGCATCGAGCGGGCCATCTCGGCCGCGCACCTGGTGAAGGCGAGCGATGAGGATGTCGCGTTTCTCTACCCCTCGACCGAGCTCGCCGACGTGGCAAAGCGATGGTGCGAGCTGGGCGCGGCGATCGTCGTGGTCACCCTGGGCAGCGCTGGGGCGGTGGCGTTCGGGACGCACGGCGAACTGGCCCGCGAACCGGGTGAGCAGATCACGGTCGCCGACACGGTAGGCGCCGGCGACTCGTTCGCAGCCGGATTGCTGGCCGCCCTTGGTGCCGTCCGTCCGTCCGAACTGGCCGAGCGGATACCGGCTGCATTGCGCCAAGCCGTTGTCGTGTCTGCGATGACCTGCGAGCGCAACGGCGCCGATCCGCCGACCCGCGCCGAGCTCGACGAGCGGCTCAAGGCGCGAGGCGGCTGACGAACGTCGTGAGGGCGTCGAGGTAGCCGGGGACGAGGCCGTCGACTGACTGCGGCCGGTGATCGCCGCCGGTGATGATGCGCAACTCGAGCAGGTCGGGCGGACCGCGGCTCGGAACGCCGCCGCGCTCTGCGCCACCGGCACCACCCTGTCGCACTGGCCGAGCAGCGCAAGCAGCGGCACGTCGAGCCGTTCCAGCACGGGCCGCGGGTCGTAATCGATCAGCGCAGCCGCGAACGGCCGCACCGGTTCGCAACCAGGCATGAACGCGCCGAGCTGGTCGGTGAGTTCGGCGAATACCGCCTCGGCGGCGCGCCGACGTCCGAGGGTGCCGCACGGATCGGCGGGAACAGCGTGTCGTCGTCACGGTCCGGATCCGGGGCATGAGCACGAGTGCGCGGGGCTCATTCCTGGCCGGACGGCACCGGCCGCCGGCGAGCCGGATCTGACCGTTCTGCGCGAAAGGCGGGATGGTTCGCATCGGTGGCAACCTGGCGCTGGCACAATCGGGCGCGATGTCAGCCGGGACGAGTCTGTGGAGCGCGCTGATCGCTGCCGTGACCGCGCTCGTCGTATTCCTGCTCACCCAGGTCGTCGTCGGGCGCCGGGAACGGGGCGCCCGCGTCTACCAGCGTCGTCGCGCGACACTGATCGAAGTGCAGGACGCCGCGCTCGAGCTGCGCAACGAACTCGGCAAGTACGGCCCGCTCGCGCGGCAGGCGCTGGGCGGGGCACCCGGGACCGATCTGCTCAGCGCCACTCAGAGCGCAGACGAGGCGTTCGCGCTGCTCGGCGTGAAGCTGACGCGGATCGATGACGAGGCGGTCGAAAGCGCGGTCGTCCGGTGGCGCGACAGCGCGCGCTTTCACTACGTAAGCGCCGAAGAGGTGACCACCGCCGAAGAGGTGGCGCTGTGGGATGCGATGAACGCGACGATCGGCAGCGCGCTCAATCGGCCTTAGCCGAGCGGGGGAGTGCGACGGGCAATTCGCGGCTGATCTGCAGCGCAGCGGTGACGCCGTCGTCTTGAGCGGCCTCACGGGCGTACTCGACGAACTGCGCCGGTGCGCCGACGAGGATCAGCTCGGCCGCCTTGCCCTCGACCAGGATCCGGTGGACGAGTTCGGCCGCGAATGAGGATGTGCCGCTGGCCAGGCCGGTGGCGTCGACGACGATGCTGCGATCGGTGACAGTGCCGAGCCGGTCGGCCATGTCGCCCGCGAACTCACGTCCGGCGACGAACAGGGGCAGCGTGAGATCGGGTGTCATGGCGTCTCCTTCCGTCCTTCCATGGTGCCACGGACGCTGCGCGCCGTCGGAACTCGTCCCTCGACGAGGGTGCCCGCGAAGCCGGGACCTTCGCTCGACGCGTGCCGCGATCGGGTGAGCATGACGGAGGCGACGCCGCTGGCCAGGTAGAAGTATCCGCCGAGCCGGGTGACTGCGCGCACCGTGTCGGGCAACCCGGTGCCGCGATGACCGAGCCGGCTGACGCCGTGCAGTGCGAGGTCGATCGCGCGCTGGTCGCTGTCGGCCCCGTGCCCGCGCAGCGTGGCCTGCAGGCCCACGCCCGGATCGGCTACCGCGAAGCGCAGCTCGCCACGCCGCGGGATCGTCTGCGCAGCGACGAAACCGACGCTCTGCGCGTGGTCGCACACGTTCTGCCCGATTTCGGCGACGCCTTGGTGCAGTGCGTGCGCAAGCTCGGCGTCGAGTTCGGCCACCCGGTTGTGCACGAGTGCGGCCAGCTCGACCACGTCGACCGACGTGCGCAGCCGGGCTACTTCGACCAGATGCTCAGAACGATCGGTGCTCGTGACAGCGGGCAGGTCATGAGTGCCGCCGAGCGAGGCCACGACATCGCCGAGCCGCATGCGTGCCGCGTAGCGCGCGCGATCGGGTGCCGACGGGCCGTGCAGCCGGAACGCGAGACCGGACCGATGTGCGGCCTCGGCCTCGGCCGCTACCGACACGAGGTGCACCGGGTCAACCCAGCGCACGTCGCGCAGATCGACGACTCGCGTCCCACTGCGCGTGAAGACGTGCGTGGACGCGAGGCGCGAACCCGGAGCGAGCGGACGATTCATCGCCCGCGAACCTACCCGGCGGTTCGGACGGTTTGCTTGCGTCGGCGTGGCGCGGCGGTGCTCTCGCGCACCACCGGTTCGGTCGCCAGGATGATGTGCCGCTGTTGACGGTGTCGTCCGACCTCGGTACCGGTCAGGAGTGAGAGACAAACCGACCACTGTCAATGGAACTGGTCGTGACGGCGCTACTTGAGCTCGGCCGAAGTCTTGCTGAGCAGCCGGCGGGCCACGATGAGCTGCTGGATCTGCTGGGTGCCCTCGAAGATGTCGAGGATCTTGGAGTCGCGGGACCACTTCTCCAGCAGCGAGTTCTCGCTGTAGCCCAGCGATCCGGCCAGCTCGACGCAGCGCAGCGTGATGTCGACCGCCGACCGTCCGGCCTTCGCCTTGGCCATCGATGCCTGCAGCGAGTTCGGCTTGCGGTTGTCGGCCATCCAGGTCGCCTCGAGCGTGAGCAGGTAGGCGGCCTCCCAGTCGGCCTCCATCTGCAGGTACGCCGCCGCCGCCGCGGACTGGCTGTAAGCAGGACGGTCGTAGTCGACCTCGGCGCCGGCCTCGCGCAGCAGGTCTTCGATCTCGTCCAGCGCGGCGCGTGCGCACCCGACGGCCATGCCGGCCACGAGCGGACGGGTGTTGTCGAAGGTCTGCATGACACCGGCAAAGCCCTGTTCGGCTTCGACGTCCGGCGAGCCGAGCAGGTTCGCGGCCGGCACGCGGCAATCGGTGAAGCGAATGGTCGCGGTGTCCGAGGCGCGGATGCCGAGCTTGTGCTCGAGCCGCTCGACCGCCATGCCCGGCGTGCCCTTCTCGACAACGAACGACTTGATCGCTGCGCGTCCCTTCGTCTTGTCGACCGTCGCCCACACAACGACCGCGTTCGAGCGGCCGCCGGCTGTGACGAAGATCTTCTCGCCGTTGAGGATGTAATCGTCGCCGTCGCGGACGGCCGTGGTCGACACTGCGGCCGAGTCCGATCCGAAGCCCGGCTCGGTGATCGCCATCGAAGCCCACAGCTTGCCGAAGCGCGCGAGTTGCTCCTCGTCGGCGACCGAAGCGATCGCCGCGTCACCGAGGCCTTGCCGCGGCATCGACAGCACCATCGCCACGTCGCCCCAGCACGCTTCCATGATCGAGAGCACCGACGACATGTTGGTGCCGTTGCGATTGCCCTTGTTCTCGTCGTCGGACGAATCGCGCCGCACGCCGCGTGCACCGGTGCCGCCCTCGCCGCCTTCGTTCATGCCGTCGATGACCGAGGCGAGCATGTCGAGTTCCTTGGGGTACTCGTGCTCGGCCTGGTCGTAGCGGCGCGAGATGGGACGGAACACCTCGGTCGCGACCTGATGCGCTTGGTTGACCAGCAGCCCGAACTTCTTCGGGACTTCCAGATTGATGCTCATCCGATCTCCTTTGGGCCCCTCGCTGCGCTCGGACCCGTCGTCGATCCCATAGCGCCTGACGGCGGGTGATTCCGCTGGTTCGCTCCGCAAGCGTCGCTCACACCAAAACCACGCCTTCCATGACGCCGATCGCACGCAGATCTCGGTACCAGCGCTCGACCGGATGTTCCTTGACGTAGCCGTGGCCGCCGAGCAGTTGCACGCCGCTGTTGCCGATCTGCATGCCGTATTCGGCGGTAAGCCGCCGGGCGAGCGCTGCCTCGCGCGCGAAGGATCGTCCTTGTTCAGCGCGCGCAGCGGCGCGCAACGTGACCAGCCGCGCGCCCTCGAGCTCGATGCCGATGTTGGCGACCATGAAGGCCACTGCCTGGCGATGGCTGATCGGCTCGCCGAACGCTTGGCGTTCGTTGACGTAGGGGATGACGTATTCGAGCACTGCACGTCCCGTGCCGCACGCGAGCGCGGCCCAGCCCAGACGAGCCAGCCGCACGCAGTCGGCATACACGTCAGCAGCGCCGTTGCCGAGCAGCGCCGACGACGCCACGTGCACGTCGGCCAGCACGAGCCGTCCCATCGATGCGGCGCGCAGCCCCATCGCCGGCTCGGATTCGACACTCACCCCGCTCATCCCCGATTCGACGAGGAACAGCGCGGGCGCGCCCTCCAGCGCGGCGGCAACGATGAACAGCTCAGCGCTTGCGGCGCGTGGCACGAGCGACTTGAGGCCGTCGAGGACGAACCCGCCGGCCTCGCGACGGGCCGTGGTGCGCAGCTCGAACGGATCGAACAGCGCCCGCGGCTCGAGCAACGACAGCGCCGCCGCGGGCACGTCGTCGCCGACGAAGGACGGCAGGTACATCGCTTGCTGGGTCGCGTCACCCCACAGGACGAGCGCGTTGGCCACCGCGGCCGGTGCCAGGCATGCGACGGCCAGGCCCATGTCGCCGTGCGCGAGCGCCTCGGCGACCAGTACGCCGGTGACCGTCGACCGCTCGCTGGTCATCCCGCCGAGACTCTCCGGCACGCCGAGCTGGGTCACGCCGAGCTCGCTGATCGAGCGCTTGAGCAGGGTGTCCGGGGCGGCGCAGGCCGTGTCGGCCTCGGCAGCAGTCGGTCGGAGCTGTTCGGCGGCGAACTCGCGGGTGGCCTCGACGATCATCTTCTGCTCGTCGGTCGGGGTCAGGTCGAACAGATCGCGCCGGCGCGGGCTGGCCGGGCGTTCGGCCTGGCCCTTCTGCTGCACCGCGGCGAACGCGCGGTTGGTCGCGCCAAGGGACCGGAAACCGACCCGGCTGGCCTCGTAGGCGGCCCGTTCGGTCGGCTTGCGCAGCCGCAGCCGGTCGATCGCCGTGGAGCCGGCCAGCTTGTTGAGCGCGGCGAGCCCGAGGCCCATCGCGTCACGTCCGCGTCGGTTCCGACCTGACATGCAGCACTCCCGAAAATTCAGTGGTACTCGGTGTCTTAGATAATAAGTTACCCGTCGGTAGCCAGACTGCAACCATAATTGACGGCGCCCGCACCGGCGGGAACTCGGGCCAGTTGATTATCGTTGTGCCAGCAGAGTCGTCCGCCGTATTAGGAGGCACAGGCCGCATGGCCGAGAACCCCGTCATTCGCAAGTTCGGCGCCACAGCGCGTGCGAACAACGTGCAGACCCCGTCCGCGGTCGATCTGCAGAAGCTCTACGAGGAGCCCAGCTACTCGGGCCCGCGCCCCGGCCAGCGGTTCATGACCCTCGACGACGTGGTGCAGCGCACCGGCGCCATGCTGCTCGTGCTGTTTGCGGCCGGCGCCGTGTCGTGGGAACTCACCCCCGAAAAGGCCTCGGCGCCGCTGCTGATCGTGGCGCTGATGGGCAGCCTCGGCATCGGGCTCTACATGTCCTTCACGATGAAGGCGAACGCGGCGCTGTGCATCACCTACTCGGTGTTCGAGGGCGTGCTGCTCGGCGCGATCAGCAAGATCTTCGAGCAGGCCTATCACGGCATCGTGGTGCAGGCGCTGACCGGAACGGTGATGGTCGCGGTCGGCATGCTGTTCGTCTACAAGATCGGCGCCATCCGGGTCACCCCCAAGTTCACCCGCATCGTGGTCGGCGCCACCATCGGCGCGTTCGGCCTGATGGTTGTCAACCTGATCGCCTATCTGTTCACGCCCGGTGGCCTCGGCCTGCGCAGTGGCGGGGCGCTGGCTATCGGCTTCAGCATCCTGTGCATCGTGCTGGCCGCGATGAACCTGGTGCTCGACTTCGACATGGTCGAGCAGGGCATCCGCAACGGCGCCGATCAGAAGTTCGCCTGGTACGCCTCGTTCGGCATCACCGTGACTCTGGTCTGGCTCTACATCGAGATCCTGCGGCTGCTCGGCTACATGCGCAACTAGGCGGCTACGACAGCCGCTCCAGGACCATGGCCATGCCCTGGCCGCCGCCGACGCACATCGTCTCCAGGCCGAACTGCTTGTCGTGGAACTGCAGCGAGTTGATCAGCGTGGACGTGATGCGCGCGCCGGTCATGCCGAACGGGTGCCCGACTGCGATCGCGCCGCCGTTGACATTGAGCCTGTCGAGGTCGATACCGAGATCGCGGTAGGACGGGATGACCTGCGCCGCGAACGCCTCGTTGATCTCGACTAGATCGATGTCGTCGATGCTCATGCCGGCGTTGGCCAGCGCCCGCGTGGACGCCTCGACCGGCCCATAGCCCATGATCTCCGGCGACAGGCCGCTGACGCCGGTGGCCACGATCCGGGCTAGCGGCGTCAGGCCCAGCTGCGACGCCTTGTCTGCGCTCATGATCACCACGGCGGCCGCGCCGTCGTTGAGTGCACAGCAGTTGCCGGCGGTCACCCGTCCGTCCGGGCGGAACACCGGCTTCAGACCGGAGACGGCGTCGTAGGTGACCCCGGCGCGCGGGCCGTCGTCCTTGGACACCACTGTGCCGTCGGGCAGCGTGATCGCGGTGATGTCGCGCTCCCAGAAGCCGTTGGCCAGCGCAGCCTCGGCGAGATTCTGCGAGCGCACGCCGAAGTGATCCATGTCCTCGCGGCTGACGTCCTTGTAGAGCGCGAGGTTCTCGGCGGTCTGGCCCATCGCGATGTAGATATCGGGCACCAGGTCGTCCTCGCGCGGGTCGTGCCACTCGGACGCGCCCGATTCGGCCACCTTGGCGATGCGCTGCTCGGCGTCGGCGTAAAGCTCGTTGTGCGTGTCGGGCCAGCCGTCGGAGTTGCCCTTGCCGTAGCGCGACACAGTCTCGACGCCGGCGGAGATGAACACGTTTCCTTCGCCGGCCTTGATTGCGTGGAAGGCCATCCGCGAGGTCTGCAGCGACGACGAGCAGTACCGGTTCACCGTCGTCCCCGGCATGAAGTCGTAGCCGAGCTCTACGGCGACGGTACGACCGATGTTGAAGCCCGACTCACCGCCGGGCTGACCGCAGCCCATCATCAGGTCGACGACATCGTGCGGGTCGAGCGCGGGAACCTTGTCCAGCGCGGCGCGCACCATCTGCGTGGCGAGATCATCTGGACGGATGGTCGTCATCGATCCCTTGGCCGCGCGACCGATCGGGGAACGAGCGACAGAGACGATCACGGCTTCGGGCATCGGGGCTCCTTGGGATCCGGGGTGTGTCCTCGATGGTGCCACCGCGCATGGCACAGGTCAGCTGGCCGTGTCCTCTTTCACCGGCAGCGCCGACTCGGTAGGAACGCGGACGGGTTGGCTGGGCCGCCGTCGCCGGAGCCGCGCCCAGGTGCCGGGCCGTCCCCGGAACGCGGTCATCGGACGCGACTCGCTCGCGACAACCTCGCTACCGGGACGTGCCGCGGCCTGCGCGGCTGCCTTCTCCAGCGGCTTCGAGCGGCGGGTGGTGAACGTGCTGGCCGAGCGGGCGCGGGTGCCGAGGCCGAGGGCATCGAGCGCCGACGGCAGCACCGCGAGCGCGGCCTCCTTGTAGCCCTCTTCGGACGGATGGAACCGGTCGGCGGAAAACATCTCGATGCGCTTGGCGAAGATCGGGCCGAGCAGGTCGCCGAGCGATACCGTCCGCCCGCCGGCGCGCACGACCGCGACGGTCTGCTCGCGGGCCATCCGGCGTGAAAGCCGGCGGGCGTAGGCCCGCAGCGGCTGGGCGATGGGACGGATCGTGCCCAGGTCGGGGCAGGTGCCGACGATGACCTCGGTGCCACGGGCACGCAACAGCCGCACGGTGTCCTCGACGAATGGAACGGCGGCCGAGGGTTTGGTCAGCTCGGTGACGTCGTTGGCGCCGATCATGATGACCGCCAGATCGACGCGCGCGCCGCCGAGCGCCTCGAGCTGCGCGGGCAGGTCGTGCGACTCGGCGCCCACGACCGCGACGTTCGCGACGTGGGTGGGGCGACGGGCCACCTCGGAGATGCCGATCGCGATCTGCGCAGCGGGCGTGTCGCGATCGCGAAAGACGCCGTACCCCGCCGCCGTCGAGTCGCCCAGCATCGCCAGACGGATCGGCAACCGCCGGGCCGTCACCCCGGGTGCCGTCCATGTGGTGTCGTGCGAAACCGGCGGAGCGTCGGTGGCGACTGGGATGCGCCGCTCGGCGAGCTTGGCCTCGCCCCACATGACGCCGGCCAGGCCGGCCGCGCTGACGCCGAGTGCCCCGAGCCCGCCGCCCCCGTACAGGGCGATCCGGCGGACTCGACGTGACGGCTTCACGGCGATCGACCCTATCGGTCGGCACTAACCTGTCCGGCATGCACTATTTCGAATCGCTCGTTGACACGATCGGCAACACCCCGCTGGTCAAGCTCAACCGAGTCAGTCGGGGCCTGGCACCGACCGTGCTGGCGAAGATGGAGTACTTCAACCCCGGCGGGTCGGTCAAAGACCGCATCGCGGTCCGGATGATCGAGGCTGCCGAGGAGTCCGGCGAGCTGAAATCGGGCGGGACGATCGTCGAGCCCACCTCGGGCAACACCGGGGTGGGGCTGGCCCTGGTCGCCCAGCAACGCGGATACCACTGCATCTTCGTGTGCCCGGACAAGGTCAGCGGCGACAAGGTGAACACGTTGCGCGCCTACGGCGCCGAGGTGGTCGTCTGCCCGACCGCGGTCGCGCCCGAGGACCCGCGCTCGTACTACTCCGTCTCCGACCGCCTGGCCCGCGAGACGCCCGGCGGCTGGAAGCCGAACCAGTACGCCAACGTGAACAATCCGCGTTCGCACTACGAGACGACCGGACCGGAATTGTGGCTGCAGACCGACGGGCACATCACGCACTTCGTCGCGGGCGTCGGCACCGGCGGCACGATCTCGGGTACCGGCCGCTACCTCAAAGAGCAGGGCGACGTGCGGGTCATCGGTGCTGACCCGGAAGGCTCGGTCTATTCCGGTGGCACCGGCCGTCCCTATCTCGTCGAGGGCGTGGGCGAGGACTTCTGGCCGACGACCTATGACAAGTCGGTGTGCGACGAGATCATCGCGGTCTCCGACGCGGATTCGTTCGAGATGACGCGCCGCCTGGCCCGCGAGGAGGGCATGCTCGTCGGCGGGTCGTGCGGTATGGCCGCGGTCGCTGCGCTGCGGGTCGCCGAACGCTGCGGGCCCGACGACGTGGTCGTGGTGCTGCTGCCTGATGGTGGACGGGGCTACCTGTCCAAGATCTTCTCCGACGACTGGATGTCTGACTACGGGTTCCTCGCGGGGTCGGGTAAGGAGACCGTGCTGGACGTGTTGCAGGGCAAGGACGGCGAGCGTCCGAACCTCGTGCACGTGCATCCGAACGAGACGGTGCGCGAGGCGATCGACATCCTGCGCGAGTACGGGGTGTCGCAGATGCCCGTCGTGCGCGCCGAGCCGCCGGTGACCGCAGGTGAGGTGGTCGGTTCGGTTTCCGAGCGCGCCTTGCTCGACGCGCTGTTCGCCGGATCGGCTGCGCTGGCCGACGCGGTCGATCGGCACATGTCGCCGCCGCTGCCGATCATCGGCTCGGGCGAACCGGTGTCGGCTGCAGTCCATGCGTTGAGCGATGCCGATGCGCTGCTGGTGCATGTCGACGGCAAGCCGGCTGGGGTGCTCACCCGGCAGGATCTGCTCGGCCACCTGGCCGACGAGTAGGAGGCGGACATGTCCGAGCAGCGGTTCAACACCCTTGCCATCCACGCCGGGCAAGAGCCCGACCCGTTCACCGGCGCAGTCACGGTGCCCATCTACCAGACCTCGACGTACAAGCAGGACGGTGTCGGCGGGCTGCGCGGCGGCTACGAGTACAGCCGCAGCGCCAATCCCACACGCACCGCGCTCGAGCAAGCGCTGGCGGCACTTGAAGGCGGCTCGCGTGGCTTGGCGTTCGCGAGCGGCCTGGCGGCCGAAGACACCTTGTTCCGCACGGTATGCCGTCCAGGTGATCACGTGATCCTGCCCGGCGACGCGTACGGCGGAACGTTCCGCCTCGTCGCACGGGTGCTGACGAACTGGGGACTGGAGTACACGCCCGTGCCGCTCGCCGACCTTGAGGCCGTGCGGGCTGCGGTTCGTCCCGCGACGAAGGTCATCTGGTGCGAGACGCCCACGAACCCGTTACTCGGCATCGCCGATATCGCCGGGCTGGCCGAGATCGCCGCATCGGCCAACGCGCTGCTGGCCGTCGACAACACGTTCGCGTCGCCCTACCTGCAGCAACCGCTCGGGCTCGGTGCTGGCGTAGTCGTGCATTCGACGACGAAGTACCTCGGCGGGCACAGCGACGTGGTCGGCGGGGCACTGGTGGTGGCCGATGCCGAGCTCGGGCAGGAACTCGCGTTTCATCAGAACGCGATGGGCGCGGTGGCCGGGCCCTTCGACGCGTGGCTGGTGCTGCGCGGTATCAAGACACTCGGCGTGCGGATGGACCGGCACTGCAGCAACGCCGAACGTGTCGTCGAACTGCTGCTCGACCACCCCGGGGTGTCGAAGGTGTTGTACCCGGGCCTGCCCTCGCATGCGGGCCACGACGTCGCGGCCGGACAGATGAGCGGCTACGGCGGCATGGTGTCCTTCCGCCTGTCGGGCGGCGAGGAAGCGGCGCTCAAGGTGTGCGGGCTGGTCGAGATCTTCACCCTCGGCGAGTCGCTCGGCGGGGTCGAGTCGCTGATCGAGCACCCGGGCAAGATGACGCACGCCAGCGTCTCCGGCTCACCGCTCGAGGTGCCCAGCGATCTCGTCCGGTTATCGGTCGGGATCGAGGACATCGAGGATCTGCTCGCCGATCTGTCCGCCGCCCTCGCCTGACGCCGCCAGCGCGGTGCGTGCTGTACCTCGCTGTGTCGTTGCCGATCCGCCGGTGATCAACGGCGCGAGAATACCGCCGCGATCGCGCGCAGAGCAGTGTCAGGTTGGTCAGGATGCTCTGGCGCCCGCTTCGCTCGGATCAAAACGGTGGCCGTTCGTCCTCGTCGTCGTAGGGTTCGAGTTTCGGGCGCGTTTGGTCGATGGGGTAGGTCTCGGGGGGTTTGTCGTAGCGCCGGCCGGTGGGCGTGGTCCAGCGGAAGGTGCCGTCGGGGAGTCTTTCGTTGTCCCAGCCGCAGTCGTGTTTGAGATGATGTTCGCGGGTGCCAGCCGGGACCGAGGTTGGCGGCGTTGGTTTGCCCGCCTTGCGAGTAAGGCACGACATGATCCAACTCGCAGCGTCTCGCATGTCGGTGACAGCCCGGTCCGCGGCACGTCCGGTCCCGGGCGGTGACGTGGTCGATGAGATCTTGCGGGGGTCGGTAGACGGTGCGGCCGTAGTCGATGAGCTGGCCGAGGTCGTCAGTGACCAGGCGGGTCCAGGTGCCGCTCGGGTCGGCGGCGATCCTGCGCGCGGCCTCGGCGGGGATGGGTCCATAGCCGGCCAACTCACCGGGCTGCTCATCGATCCCGAGCAGCGTGGACAGCGCGACCATCACCTGCACCTGCGGGCGACGGCCCTGCCATTTGGGCAGGCGGTGGAGGGTGTGTCCGTTGAGGGCGGCACAACAGATCGCCACCAACGCGTCGGCCCGGTACTGATCAGCAGTGCGGCAGTCATCAGGGTCGGCAGCGGCTTGGAGTCTGTCCGCGACCGCCTGCACCACGGTCATCACTGCTTGCGCGTCAGCGGCGGGCAGGTAGGTGTTGATCCAGGCCATCGCATCCTCGGCAGGCTGGTAACACACCCGCCGATCTTGCACCGCGGCGTGGTGCCGCTCGTCGGCGTCACGTGGGTCCAGCTTGGCCACCGCACGACGAATCGCGGCGCGGAACTCCGACACCGTCTGCTCACCGGCCCGGGGCAGCACCCGCGCCTGAACCTTCGCAGTGGTGGCCGCGTCGAGGTCCTTGACCGCGCGCACCAGCGACTCGGCATGCACCAACGCCAACTCACCGGCACCCACGCGATCCAGCGTGGCCGGCAACTGAGTCACCAGCACCGACGCGGCATGCATCCGCTCAGCCGCATACCCATACGACCAGCGCAACGCCAATGCCACTTCTTGGACCGCGGACATCTGCGCATGATGGGCCCGCTCGCGTGCCGCCATCCGCGCCGCCACCACCTCGCGCCGCGACGCACACTCAGCCGGCGGCTCCGGTGCCGGCATCGGCGGCTGATCGGGGTGGGTCTCGATGTGGGCCAGATGCCGTGCCTGCCGAGCCTGCGCATGCGCGACCATGCGTTCCCAGTACTGCGCCATCGCCAGGTTGCCGTCCTGCGACAACTCCGACGGCTCCGGCGCCGTAAACGCGCGGCCCAGCAACCCGATCGGCACCTCGGCCGCCCACAACGCCACCTCATCGGCACGCACCGGCCGAACCCAACTCGGCTCGATCGCCACGGACGGATTGTCGATCACGTGTTCGACGCTAACCCCACCCTCTGACAGAAACCGCTGGGCCAGAAAGAATCCAAAGAAATATCCCAAGATTTTTTTCAGCCCTAGCTGACGTGTTCGCAGTCGGGTGCCAGCGAATCCAGAGTCTCGATGGCTCGGTCGGTTCCCCGCCCGCTGTCGGGCAGCAAAAAGTTCGGTGAACATTGTGCGCCACCACTACTGCCAGGCGCGCCACTCCGAGGCCAGCACGGCGAAGTCGATCTCGTCTGTCCACTCGCCCTTGAACCACTCGTTCTCGCGCAGGTAGGCCTCCTGCCGCATCCCGAGCCGTTGCAGGACGGCCGCCGAAGCCGAGTTCCGCGCGTCGATGCGCGCGATGATCCGGTGCAGGCCCAGGCCATCGAACCCGAGCGACAGCATCGCGTTGGCCGCCTCGGTCGCGTACCCGTTGCCGAAATACGCGGGGTTGAGCACGTAGCCCAGCTCACCCGATCCGTGCTCGCGGCTCGTCCAGGCAAGCATGCCGTCGCCGACGAGCGCATCGTCGTCGCGGCGCACGACGCCCACCACGATCGCCTGACCCGGCTCGTCCAGCGTCGATCGCGCTGCCGAGATCCGCTCGCTCACCTGGTCGAGCGTGCGCGGGCTGTACGGGATGTAGCGACAGACGTCGGGCCGCGACTGGTACGCATACACCGCCGGCGCGTCGGCCGCGGTGAGTGGACGGATCAGCAGCCGGGGCGTGGCGATCGGGTAGTCGGGATGAAGCACCCACTCACCGTACGGATCCGGCCAGCCATCGGCTCGTCACTTTTCGCCGAGCTACCCGACTAACGTGCAAGTCATGGGGTGTACCGCCTGCGCGATCTGGGACGAGCGCTATCTCGCGTACGACTTCGGCGACCACCCGCTCAATCCGGTGCGCCTGGATCTGACCATGCGGCTGGCCCGCTCGCTCGGCGTGCTCGATCGTCTTGAACTCATCGAGCCGCACGAGGCGGACGAGGCGCAGCTGCTCACCGTCCACGACGCGGGCTACCTCGCCGCCGTTCGGACCGCCAGCAGCGATCCCACCTTCACCGGTTATGGACTGGGCACCACCGACGATCCGGTGTTCGCCGGCATGTACGACGCATCGGCCCTGGTCGCCGGCGGATCCGCGCGGGCGGCGCAGCAGCTGTGGAGCGGCGCGGTCGAGCACGCGGTGAACATCGCCGGCGGGCTGCATCACGCGATGCGCGGCTACGCCAGCGGATTCTGCGTGTTCAACGACGTCGTGCTCGGCATCAACACGTTGCTCGCGGCAGGCGCGATGACAGTCGCTTACGTCGACATCGACGTGCATCACGGCGACGGCGTGCAAGCCGCGTACTACGACGATCCGCGGGTGTTGACGATCAGCCTGCACCAGGACCCGCGCACGCTGTTTCCCGGCACGGGATTTCCGACCGAGGTCGGCACCGGTGCCGCCGAAGGCACCTCGATCAACGTGGCGCTACCGCCGGGGACGAATGACGACGGCTGGTTGCGAGCGTTCCGCGCCGTGGTGCCCGGCGCCGTCCGCGCCTTCGCACCGGACGTGCTGGTGACCCAATGCGGTTGCGACACGCACCACGAGGATCCGCTGGCCAACCTGGAACTGTCCGTGGACGGGCAGCGCCAGGCCATCGGCGAACTGCACCAACTCGCGCACGACATCACCGGCGGCAAGTGGCTCGCTTTCGGCGGCGGTGGCTACGGCCTGGTGCGCTGCGTCCCGCGCACCTGGACGCACCTGCTTGCCGAGGCAACCGGAGTGCGCGTCGATCCGTCGACGGCGATCCCCGCCGAATGGACCGATCACCTGCGCAGCCGCGGCATGCGTGGCGAGCTCCCAACGCGGATGGGCGAGGGACGCGCCCCGCGACCGACCGAGTGGGAACCCGGCGGCGATTCGTGGCTCGACCGCGCGATCGGCGCAACCCGTCACAGCGCCTTCCCACTGCTCGGCCTGGATCCG
>DASRSG010000109.1:0-22001 GCA_035656595.1 Jatrophihabitantaceae bacterium
GGGCCGGCGCCGCCCCGAAGGCTCGCCGCGCGGAGTTCACCGCGGCCCGTCCCAGCGCCAGATTGCCCACTGCGCCCACCCCCGCACCGACGCCGAACGGCAGCGCCCGCCCGACGAGCAGCGCGCCCTGCCGTGCTCCGAACCGGGTCACCAATAGCTGGCCCAGCCGCGCGTTGATGCCGCGGACCGTGTCCTTGGCTTGACTTCGGCCCAGCACGTGCGCCCAGTGCTTTGCCTCGATCTCGGTTCCGGCCAGTGCGGCGGCGCCGACATCGCCGAGCAGGACGGTGAGGACGAGCGCGCGGCGCACCTGCGGATCGTCGGACGGCACGCCGTGGACCTCGGCGAGGGCGAGCACGAACGTGGCGGTGGCCGAGATGAACGTCGCGATCTCGGCCACGCCGGAGGCCACCGACGCACCCGTCCCAGCGCCCGGCAGCGCCGCCGCCCCGCCGGCCGCCGCCCCGGCGCCGACGACGGCCGCGAGATAGCGACGCTCCAGCTGGTCGATCACCTGCGCGGGGGTGGCGCCGGGCCGCCGTCGCCGGACTCGGTCGAGGTAGGCCACCACCACCGGCCGTTCGACGGCGAGCGCCTTGTCCAGCGCGGCGTCCAGGCTACGCGCGACCGATCGGGGGACCGGCACCCGCAGGCCCCTAGCCATCGGCAGCACCTGGCGATTTGTCGACAAGGCGAGGTATCACGATGTCGACGCTAGCGACCGGCAGGATGTACGCATGCGCGAGTTGCTGCCCGGGTCGGGTCTTGAGGTGGACGTGCATGCTCACTACGCGCTCAAGTGGCTCGATTCGGGCGGTCTGCGCGCCAACATGGTGGCCAGCGCCGATGGCGCGGCAACCGCCCAGGGGCTGTCGCGCGGATTGCAGACCCCCGGCGACAACCGGGTCTTCGCCGCGTTGCGCGACCTGGCCGATGTTGTGCTGGTGGGAGCGGCGACGGCGCTGGCCGAGCGGTACCGGCCGGTCAGCACCGACGAGGCTCGCGGCGCGGCCCGCCGGCGGTACGGCCTGCGCCCCGAACTCCCGATCGCGCTCGTGAGCCGCACCCTGCACCTCGACCGCGACGCGCCGATCTTCGCCGACGCCGCCCGCCGTCCGATCGTGATCACCACCAGCACGAGCGATGCGGGCGCCGTCGCCGACATCGCCGAGGTACTGGTCGCCGGTGACGACCAGCTCGATTTCGGCGAGGCGCGCCGCCAGCTGGCCTCCCGCGGGCTGACCCGGGTGCTCTGCGAAGGCGGCCCGCGGCTGCTCGGCGCCGTGCTCGCCGCAGGCGAGCTGGATGAGCTGTGCCTGAGCCTCAGCCCGGTTCTGACCGGGGCGTCCGGCGCACGGATCGTCGACGGCGGCCTGGCTGCCCAACTGGTGCCGACGCACCTGCAGCTGCACAGCGTTCTCGAGGAGGACGGCGCGCTGTTCCTCCGATACAGGACCGACCGGAGACAATGAGCCGATGCAACTGCCTGTCATGCCACCGATCGCGCCGATGTTGGCTAAGTCGGTGCCGACCATCCCGCCAGGCGCGTCCTACGAACCGAAGTGGGACGGGTTCAGATCCATCGTGTTCCGCGACGGCGACGAGGTCGAGATCGGCAGCCGGAACGAGCGCCCGATGACCCGCTACTTCCCCGAACTCGTCGAGGCATTCCGCAGCGAGTTGCCCCAGCGGTGCGTGGTCGACGGCGAGATCGTGCTCGCGCTGGGCGGCGGCCTCGACTTCGAGGCATTGCAGCAGCGCATCCACCCGGCCGCATCACGGGTCACCATGCTGTCGCAGACCACCCCGGCAGCATTCATCGCCTTCGATTTGCTCGCGCTCGGCGACGACGACCTCACCGGCCGACCGTTCAGTGAGCGACGGGCCGCCCTAGAGCAGGCCCTCGAGCCGGCCGGCGCGCCCGTCCACATCACGCCCGCAACGACAGACCTCGAGCTGGCCCAACGCTGGTTCACCGAGTTCGAGGGCGCTGGCCTGGACGGCGTCGTGGCCAAGCCGCTGACCGTGACGTATCAGCCGGACAAGCGGGTCATGTTCAAGATCAAGCACGAACGCACGGCCGATTGTGTCGTGGCCGGCTACCGCGTGCACAAGAGCGGCCCCGACGCCATCGGCTCACTCATGCTCGGTCTCTACACCGACGAGGGCACCCTGAACTCGATCGGTGTGATCGGCGCGTTCCCGATGGCCCGTCGGCGCGAGCTGTTCACCGAGCTGCAGCCGCTGGTCACCCATCCTGAAGACCACCCGTGGAACTGGGCCGCGCACGAGGCCGGCGAGCGCACGCCACGCAAGGGCGAGGGCTCGCGGTGGAACGCGGGCAAGGACCTGTCCTTCGTCCCGCTGCGACCGGAGCTGGTCGTCGAGGTGCGCTACGACCACATGGAGGGCGAGCGGTTCCGTCATACCGCCCAGTTCGCCCGCTGGCGGCCCGACCGTGAGCCGCGATCGTGTACCTACGGCCAGCTCGAGCGCCCGATAACCTTCCAGCTCGACGACATCGTCCCCGGGCTGCGCTGATCGACAGCTGCCGCACTTCATTCCCGGCGCACCCCATACCCTGTAGCGCGTGACCGACCCGACCGACCGCCCACGGCCGACGCCGGACGGGTCGGCACGGGAGGACGCTGAGACCGACCCCGTCGACTTGAGCGATCCCGACGAAGCTGCTGCATCGGTCGAACCGGTGCCGGTACGCAACGTGGTGCCGCCGCCGCCGATCGGGCCGCTCACCCGGGTGGAGATCCAGCCGTCGCAGGTCGTCGCGGCTGCCGGTACGGCGATAGTCACTGCCGCGCGCGTCGGCCGGCTGCTGAGCCGCTCTGGCTGGCGCATCGCCCGCCAGCTACCCGGTGCCAAGACCGTCGAGCGCGAGGCGCAACGGTTGCAGGCCCTCGCCGCGAACGAGGCCCGGCGCATCCTGCAGCTCCCGCAGAGTGCTGGCGGCGGCGGCCGGACCACCGCGGAGGAGCAGCGCGCGGTCAACTACATCCGCAATGCCGATCCCGGCACCGCGCCCTTGCGCAGCGCGATGAGCGAGTTGCTCGAACGCTCTGTCGAGGCGACCCGGACAGACAGCCGCGAGTATCTCTTCGGCACGATCATCAGCCAGCTCGTCCCCGACGAAGCCCGCATCCTCGCCGCGATGTCCGACGGCACGACGTTCGCCGCCGCCGACGTCGTGGTCAAGCCGCGGCGCGGCGCTCAGCGCACGATCCTGGCCAATGTCTCGTCGGTCGGCCGGCAGGCCGGCCTCGTCTCGCCGGACAACGTGCCGACCTACCTTGGCCGGTTGCACAACTTCGGGCTGATCACCTTCGACGAAGAGGACGAGGACCTCGGCGTGCAGTACGACATCCTCGCGACCGACCAGACCGTGCAGAACGCCCGGCACAGCGTGGATGCGCGGCGCCGCGGCACCGTGAAGCTCGAACGCAAGACGGTCGGGATGTCCCAGTTCGGACAGGAGTTCTGGACGGCCTCGGATCCGTCGCGGCCCGTTCGATCCGAATGAGCGGAGTGCTCAAGGACCTGGTCGACAACTGGTACATCGACTTCAGTATCCCGCTGGTAGCCGCATTGATCGGTTACGTCACGAAGCTCGTCGCGATCAAGATGATGTTCGAACCGCTCGAGTTCGTCGGCCACAAGCCCTACCTCGGCTGGCAGGGAATCGTGCCGCGCCGTGCGGCGCGGATGGCCAGCATCGCGGTGGACACCATGACCCGTGACCTCATCTCGGCCAAGGAAGTCATCTCGCGCCTAGATCCCGATCTGGTCGCGAGGGAACTTGAAGAACCGATGCGGAAGGCGACCGATGACATCACCCGCGAAGTGATGGCCGAGTTCCAACCAGGTTTGTGGGAGGCGATGCCCGAGCCGGTGCGTGCTCTGGTCGTGTCGCGTGCGCAGGCCGAGACGCCGAACATCGTCCGGGAAGTGCTCACCGGCATCCAACGAGACCCCGATGCGGTGTTCGACCTCAAGGACATGGTGATCACCAACTTGGTCACCGACAAGGCTCTGCTGAACCGGATCTTTCAGGAGGCCGGGCGCAAGGAGTTCCGGTTCATCGCCCGCTCGGGCATTTGGTTCGGCGGCACGATCGGGCTGCTGCAGATGACCCTTTGGGTGTTGTTCCACCAGCCGCTGATCATGCCAGCGTTCGGGCTCGTCGTCGGGTGGTTCACCGACTGGCTTGCGCTCAAGCTGATCTTCAACCCGAAGCACCCGCACCGCATCCTCGGCATCGCGTTCCAGGGCCTGTTCCTGAAGCGGCGAAAGGAGGTCGCGGCCGATTACGGGGCGCTGATCGCCGACCAGATCATCACGCCGCGGAAGGTCATCGAGGCGGTGTTGAAGGGCCCGCTGTCCGATCGGGTATTCGTGATGATCCGCAAGCAGGTGCAGAGCGCGCTCGACCGTGGCACGGGCTTCGCGAAGCCGCTTGTCGTGGTCACCGTGGGCACAACGCGCTACCAGGACATGAAGCGATCCATCTCGACGAAGGTGATGGAGCGACTGCCCGAGACGCTGAGCTATCTCGAGGATTACGCGCGCGAGACCATGGACGTCCGCAACCTGCTGATCACCAAGATGCAGCAGTTGGACGAGAAGCAGTTCGAGGCACTGATCCGCCCGGCGTTCGAGCAGGACGAATGGATCCTCATCTCGGTCGGGGCCGCGCTGGGGTTCGTGATGGGCGAGATCCAGGCCCTGGTGCTCGAACACTTCGCGCATTGAGGTGAGCACCGCAGGCGGCGAACTTGGTCGCGTACCGTCGCAGAGGTGACGCTCCCCCGCCGCCTCGTTGCCGCGATCGCGCTCATCGCGCTTGTCGCGGCTGCGTGCACCCAGCGGGTGTCGGGCCATCCGGTCGGGGCTCCGCCCAGTGCGAGCGGGGCGTCCAACCCGACGACCTCACCGCGCACCACGACGCCGACGCCATCCATCAGCGCGCCCACGCCGACGCCGATCGCGTTCCGTGACTGCACGCAAGCCCTCGTCGACGCCGGCGCACCGATCCCGCCCGCGCTGAAAGGCAAGCTGACGATCGGGTGCGGCCAGCTCGCCGTTCCACTGAACTACGCGCACCCGAGTAACGCCCAGATCGCCCTTGACGTGATTCGTATCCACGACAACGACGACGCCCATCCCATCGGGTCGCTGCTGACGAATCCGGGCGGACCGGGGGCGTCCGGGATCGAGTTCGTGATCGACTTCCTGCCGCAGTTGCCGGTGCAGGTGCTGCAGAAGTACGACGTGATCGGGTTCGATCCGCGTGGCGTGAGCCTGTCGTCGCCGATCCATTGCCTCAGCGACACGCAGAAGGATCAGCTGCTCGCCGAGAGCCCCGACATGACCACCGCGAGCGGTTTCGCAAAGGCGAAGGCGGAGTCCAAAGAGATTTCGGCGGCCTGCTCGAGCAAGTACGGGTCCAACCTGCAGTACTACAACACCGAGAACACCGCGCGCGACATGGATCAGATCCGGCAGGCGGTCGGTGACCCGCGGATGAACTATCTTGGCTTTTCGTACGGGACCGAACTCGGCTGGGTCTACGTGCACTTGTTCCCGAAGACTGCGCGGGCGATCGTCCTTGACGGCGCGGTCGATCCGGACACCTCCGGCATCAGCCAATCGACCGAGCAGGTGCAGGGTTTCGAGCAGGCGTTCGGACAGTTTGCCGCGAACTGCAAGACTGTCTCGCCCTGCAATCAACTCGGCGACCCGGCGCAGGCTGTGCGGCAGCTTACGGACACCGCCTTCGCGAATCCGATCCCGACGAAGACCGATCGCAAGCTGACGCAGTCGCTGGCGTTCACCGGCATCCTCCAGGCGATGTACTCGAAGTCGCTGTGGCCGCGTCTGGCCACCGGGCTGATCAGTGCCCGCAGCGGCGACGGCACCGAACTGTTGCAACTCGCCGACAGCTACAACCGCCGCGCCGCAGACGGCACATACTCGAACATCCTCGACGCGAACACCACGATCGGCTGCAACGACTCGCGCTCCGAGCCGAGCGACGCGACGATCCACGCGACGGTCGCGAAGTGGATCGCGAAGTTTCCGGTGTTCGGCCGCTATATCTCCTCCGATCTGTTGAGCTGTCAGGGCTGGCAACCGGATCGCACGCCGATTCCGGATCCGAAAGCCGCCACGCCCACGAAGGTTCTTGTTGTGGGCAATCTGCATGATCCGGCGACGCCGTACCTGGGCGCCAAGGACCTAGCCAAGGATTTGGGCAATGCCGAGCTGCTCAGCTGGAACGGCGAGGGCCACACGTCCTACCTGCAGGGCAGCAGCTGCATCGACAACCACGTCAACGCCTATCTGCTGACTCTCAAACTGCCGCCGGACAACACGACCTGCCCGGCCAAATGAGGCTGCTTGTCGACACCCCGCGCGGCGCGGTGCGCGCAATTGCCGTCGTGTTGCACGGCGGGCGCGAGACCAGCGTCGCCGCAGTGCGCTCGACCCAGCTGGCCGTGCTGCGGATGCGGCCATTCGTGCGGTCGCTGCGAAGGAGCGGTCAGGCCGATGGACTGGCCGTGGCGCAGGTGCGTTACGGGGTGCGCGGTTGGAACGGGGCGCAACGCTCCCCCGTCGCCGATGTCGAGCAGGCACTCGACGAGCTCGCCGCCCGCTTCCCCGGCGTGCCGATCGCGCTGGTCGGCCACTCGATGGGGGGACGAGCGGCGATCTACGCTGCCGGGCATGACGGCGTGCGCGCGGTAATCGGGGTGGCGCCCTGGATCGAGCAGCGTGATCCGGTCCGCACGCTCGCCGGCCGGCGCGTGCTGATCGCGCACGGCGACCGCGACCGGATGACCAACCCGCGTGCGTCGGCTGCCTACGCACGCGCCGCCGAGCCCTACGCCGAATCGGTCACGTTCGTCAGCATCGCGGGCGAACGGCACGCGATGCTGCGCCGCGCTCGGCTCTGGCACGAGCTGAGCACCGGATTCGTCCTCGGTGTCCTGTTCGACCGCCGTCCGGAGGCCGGCGCGACCGACGATGCGAGCAGAGTCTTGTCCGGAGCCCTTGCCGGACAGCCTGCTCTCGTCGTGTGATAGATGAACTGCTGGATGAGCCAGCACTCTCAGGGAGACTCACGCGGATGACCGTTGTCGATCGGAGTCGTGCCGAGGCGCCGCCGGGCGCTATCGATGCGAACCTGTGGCCTGATGTCGCGAACGTCCCACACTCGCCGGTCCGTGCCGCGATCGCCAAGCGCATCTTCCACCGCGCGGCGAACCTGCTCCCGCTACGGGTCGCCGAGCCGCGGCGCCACTATGGCGGTGGCGACCGGAGCGATCCGGTGATGCGGCTCGTCCGTCCCGACGCGTTCTTCGCCAGGCTCGGCGCCACGGGCACGATCGGGTTCGGCGAGGCCTACATGGCCGGCGACTGGACGACCGACGACCTCAGCGGTGTCCTGTCCGTGTTCGCCGCGAACATGCGCGAACTCGTCCCGGAGATGCTGCATCGGCTGCGCCATGCCGTGCTGAGCCGCATGCCGCAGTCTCACGACAACACCATCGAGGGCGCGCGGCAGAACATCCAACATCACTACGACCTGTCCAACGATCTGTTCAAGACGTTTCTCGATGAGTCGCTCACCTACTCCTCAGCGATCTTCACCGGCGAGCCGTGCGGCTCGGACGAGGATCTTGCCGTGGCGCAGCGGCACAAGGTCGATCGACTGCTCGACTGCGCCGGCGTCGGCGTCGGCACCAAGCTGCTCGAGATCGGCACCGGCTGGGGCGAACTCGCTATCCGTGCCGCGCGCCGCGGCGCAACCGTCACGTCACTGACGATCTCGACCGAGCAGGCCGAACTCGCGCGCGAACGGATCGCGGCCGCCGACCTCAGTGGCAGCGTCGACGTGCGGCTTGAGGACTACCGCGAGACGACCGGCCGCTACGACGCGATCGTCAGCGTCGAGATGATCGAGGCGGTCGGCGCGAACCATTGGGACGAGTACTTCACCACCATCGATCGCGCGCTCGAACCGGGCGGGCGGGTCGGGCTGCAAGCAATTCTCCAGGACGACTACACGGTCGCTGCCACGCGCGACACGTACACCTGGATCCGCAAGTACATCTTTCCCGGCGGGCAGATCGCCTCAGTCGAAGCGATCGACCGCACGATCACCGAGCACACCAGGCTGCGGATCGCGGACCGGTACAGCTTCGGCCGGCACTACGCCGAAACGCTGCGGCGCTGGCGGGCCCGGTTCGAAGAGCAAGCGGCCGTGGTCGGCAAACTCGGCTTCGACGAGACCTTCCGGCGGATGTGGTCGCTGTACCTGGCCTACTCCGAGGCCGGCTTCCGCACCGGCTACCTCGACGTCGCACAGCTGACCCTCACCAAGTCCGGACCGACCGCACCCCGATAGCGTCTCGGGGTGACCGTCGTCCTCGGGTTGCTTGCCGCGCTGTTCTACGGCATCGGCGATTTCGCCGGCGGGCTCGCATCACGCAAGTACAACTCGGTCACGATCCTGCTGTACAGCTACCCGGTCGGTGCGGTGCTGATGACGGCGATGCTGCCGCTGTTCCCCGGCACGCTCACCGCGCGGGTCGTCCTGTTCGGTGTCCTCGGCGGCGCGGCCGGACTGGTCGGCGTCTCGATCATGTACCAGCTGATGGTCACCGCGCCGATGAACATCGTCTCGCCGGTTACCGCCGTGCTCGCCGCGATCGTGCCGGTGATCGTGGGCGTGGGCATCGGTGAGCGGCCGGCTACCGCCGCCTGGATCGGCATCGTCCTCGGCATCCTCGCCGTGGTGCTGGTGTCGCGGACGAGCGAGGACCATCCGCACGGACGGGTCGGGATTCGCGTCATCGGGCTGGCCTTCCTCGCCGGCACCGGATTCGGGTTGTACTTCGTCTTCCTGGCCCGGGCCGGGCACGACTCCGGGTTGTGGCCGCTGGCAGTCTCGCGTCTGGCGTCGGCGCTGCTGATCCTCCCGCTGGCGTTCGGACGGAAGTCCTTCGCCCGGGTGCGCGGACGCGTCCTGGCCCTTGCCCTCGGCGCCGGGTTGTTCGACGCGCTGGCCAACATGTTCTTCCTGCTCTCCGCCCGGCACGGACTGCTCTCGCTGGCCAGCGTGCTCGCCGCGCTCTACCCGGCGTTCACCGTGATCCTCGCGGTCGGACTGCTGCACGAGCACGTCAGCCGCGTGCAGCTGGCCGGACTGCTGCTCGCCGGCGGAGCGGTAGTTCTGATCACGCTCTGATTGTCGATTTCGATGTGGCCGGCTCGTCGTAGTTGCATCCACGAGTACCAACCCGGTACGCGACAACGAGGAGACCCGTCATGGCACATCCCGTGATCCACACTGAGATCCGCTCCGCAGACCCCGACGCGACGCGCCAGTTCTTCGGCGACCTGTTCGGCTGGAAAGTCGCCTCAGAGGGCGGCTTCCCCGGGTACACGTTCATCGACACGGGCGCCGAGGGCGGACCCTACGTCGCCATCAGCCCGCGCCAGAGCGATCAGGACGAGGTGCTGTTCTTCGTGGGCGTCGAAGACGTTGCGGCGACGCTGGCCAAGGCCGAAGAGCTCGGCGGCACGATCGTGCAACCCGCGCAACACGTTCCGGGTACGAGCTTCGGCGTGTTCGCCGACGCGCAGGGCCACCGCATCGGCGTTGCCGCCGGCGGGTAGCGGCGTGCCGGTTCTGTCGGGTAGCGCTCCGCGCGATCCGGCAAGAGAATGCGGCTGTGCATCAGGTGGAGCCAGCAAGCCGCGCCGTGCGCACCGCGGCGTGGACGGTCGATAGGCGCGGGCTGTTCGGCTTGCTCGGCGCGGCCGCGGTGCTGACTGCCTGCGGCGGCTCGCCCCGGCGTGATACCAGCACGGCATCGAGCCCCAACCCGACGCCGCCTGGACCGGGTCCGGCAACCTCGCCGCCGGCATCCGGGCCGGCGAGCTCGCCGGCGTCGGCGGTCGCCCATCTCGGCGGTGCAGAGGTACCCGCGAACAAGGCGCTCGATGCCGCCGACGCCAAGCGGCTCGCTCGGCTGGTCAATGGTCACTGGCGCGGGAGCTGGCACGACGAGGCGCAGCGAAGCGGGACCGCCGATGTGACCATCGCGCTTAACGCGGCGCGGCGCAGGGCCACGGCGACGTTCGCGTTCACCGGCGATCTGCTCGGCTCGCCGGTAGCCACCCAGGGTTACGATGTCGACCTCTTGGCATTCGTGCTGCGCGCCGATGAGTGGCACGTGACCACACCCCAGTTCGGCGCGGTGACGATCGCGCCGGGCGGGGTCGGTTCGGCCACCGCTACCGCGACCTCGATCGACGGCCATCCGGAGATCGCAAGCGTTCAGCTGATCGGCACGCGCATCGGCGCGCGGGTCGATGTCTCCTACACGATCAAGCAGACGAGCGGCAGCACGGTCAAAGGCACCATGTCCTTCTCGGCACGCGGCGATCGGCCTGCCGCACCAGCGCTCACTACGCCCGGCGGCGCGCCGGCCCCTGGCGATGTGCAATCCGGCGCGTACGCGGCGTCCCTGGTGACCGGCACGCAGCTGTCGCGACTGGCTGGTGTGCCACTTCCCGACCCACGTTCCAATGGCGGCCGGCTCGAGTACGCGACCGGGATCGATATCAGCAACGCCCAGGCCATCAAGCACGACCTCGACGTCGACTATTCGGTCCTCCTCGGACACAGCGCGGCGCTCACGTCGGCGTTCTGGAAAACCACACGTGACTCGCTCGGCGACGCGCCGCCCGTCGCCGGCCCGTGGTTGGACGCGCGGTGGTACGCGTCCAACGCCACCTTGTACGTGCACGCGACGCCCACTCGGATGCTCACGGTGCGGTTCATCGAGCTGAGCGGCGGCGCGAGCAGCACCTCGGCCGAGCACGTAGCCGCAGCGATCGCGCGCGGCCTGACCAACGTGCTCAACCGAGGTAGCTGACGCGGCCTTCCCGGCGGAGTCGCCGGACGTGGATTACTTGTCGGCGGCGTACGGGATCGCCGAAATCACCGATCCGCCGTTCACGGTTGGCCCGAGCAGCGCCGTGCTCGTGCGCTTCACCGCGTTATAGGCAAACAGGACGGTCTTGCCGGCCTGGCAGCCACGATCGGCGACGAAGAGCATGTCAACGAGGTTGCCGTGGTGACCGATATAAGACGACCTACCCACGTGCCCGGTCGGCGACGGCACGTCGATCCGGTTGCCGTGGCCCTGCGGAGTGAAGCGGACGAGGCTCTCGGGTCCGCAGCCGTTGGGCGCGAGGCCGAGCCGGCCGCGGGTGTACCGCCAGGCATCGCTGTAGCCGAAGGGATCTTCCTTCGAGGTGCTCTCGGTGAGCCGACGGTCATGCGCTCCGGAGATGGGGACGGCCCACAATGCGCCGTTGCCACACTGGGCGAGCGCCACGTCCTTGCGCCACCACGATGCCACCATGCAACGCGCCGAGGTGGCGTGCAGCCGCCGCACCAGCGTGCCGTTGTTGCGCAGCAACACCAGCCCATGCCGTGCGCCGACGACCAATTGCGCGCCGTCCGCGGTTTCCAGCACGGAATTCGTGTCCAGCACGCCCGCACGCTTGATCGACTTCGGGTAGGTCAGTTGGTGCTGCCCATCGGTGCCGAACCGCTCGAGCCGCGGCACCAGGAATTGACCATGTGGCACGTCGACCGCCTCGATGAGCGCAAGTCCCTTCGGCCGCGAGTAGGTCACTACCTGACCCTCGGGCACGTTGACGCGGTGCGCGGCGCCCGTCCGCAGCGTCACCTGCATGAGGTGGTGCGGACCGGAGACGAGCACGCGCTTGCCGTCCGGCGACCACAGCAGCGGAGCCGTCCGCTTCGCGAGGCGGGTTATCGCGTACCTGTTGCCGCGCGCGTCGATGAGGAACAGCGTGGCGCGGGCGCGACCGGAGGCAGACCACGTGGCCAGCGTCCAGCCGCTGCCGATCCGCGCCCAAGGCACGTCCGCGCGGGTGCCGACGTGGCCGGCGCGTGCCAGTACAGCCCCTCCTTGCTTAGCCGGCGCGGCACTGGCGGCGGTGACCGCGCCCGACGCTGCGGCAGTCACGGCCATCGCGAGCAACGCGACGCCGATGCGCCGCGCCGATCGCGTCGTGGCGTCTGTTGGTTCCCTCATTGATGCACTCCTTCTCGAAGTTGATCGCTACGAACCAAGGACCCCGTCGCACCCGCATTCGTTGCCGATATCGAGATGACAACTTAGTAACGAATGCCCGGGTTCTTCCAGCGCTTTGTCCGACGCTACTGTCCAAACGTGTACGAAGACGCTCCGATCGAACTCATCGGCTTTCGCTCTGACCATGAGGTCATCCTGGCTCGGCGGTCAGGCGAACCATCCTTCGTATGGGTGCAGGACATTGAGGACGCCCACCAAGCTGCAGCTTCCCGCGGTGGAGTTGATGTTGTAGTCACCCGACAATTCCGCGACGAGCTTCTCGCATACGGGATATCTCCCGAAGAGATGGAAGCCTTGCGGGTCATCTAGCGTCTCGTGCGAAAGCACGCCGATCTGGAACTCTGAATCCCGCTCCGCCCTCCGTCATCCAAGCAGGCCGAGTCTGACCATGCGCTGAACCGTCCGCTCATGCGGCATGGTTTGTGCGTCGACGCGGTGTGCAGGCCGCTCTAGAGCCGTCGCTATGCGCGGTGAATCACTTGATCAAGGCCGAGTTCTGGTCGCATGTGGGCGTAACTCGCCGATGATCAAGACGAAGCCGCTCCGCACCGGTTCGGCGTACCGCGCGGCCTCAATCGAGCTGTTGCGGCTCGACCTCGTCAGCCGCGCCGCCCCAGTTCGCCTGGTTCATCCGCGACGGCTGCACCCGTGGCGGTTCGCCCTCTTGCTTCGGGAAGTTCGGCGGGTACGGCGCATCTCCGAGCCCGTGGTCCTGCGCGTCGCGATCGGCCCACTCGAGCAGTGGCTCGATGTCCCACACCGCGTCGTCGATGCCGGCGTGGACGTCGCCCAGCGAGGCGAACCGGACGGGCATCGTCGAGATGTCGAAGTCGGCCATCTCGACATCGGGCAACTCGTCCCAGGTGATCGGCGCCGACACCGGCGCGTGCGGCTTGCCGCGTACCGAATAGGCGGCCGCGATCGTACGGTCCTTCGCGTTCTGGTTGTAGTCGAGGAAGATCGCGCCGTCCGGACGCTCCTCCTTCCACCAGTTCGTCGTCACGAGGTCCGGTGCGCGGCGTTCCACGGCGCGGGCGAACGCGAGCGCGGCGCGGCGCACCTCGCGGAACCCGAACCGGGGCTGGACGCGCACGTAGACATGCAGCCCCTTCGACCCGGACGTCTTGGGCCAGCCGACCGCGCCGAGCTCGGTGAGTACTTCGTGCACGACGCCGGCAACCCGTTTCGCCTCGGCGAGGCCGGCGCCCGGCCCGGGGTCAAGGTCGATGCGCAGCTCGTCGGGCTTCTCGACATCGGCGCGGCGGGTGTGCCACGGGTGGAACTCGACGGTCGACATCTGCACCGCCCACACCACCGCGGCGAGCTCGGTGACGCAGAGCTCGTCGGCGGTCCGTCCCGACGGGAAGCTGACCTCGGCCGTCTCGACCCATTCCGGCGCACCTTTCGGCAGCCGTTTCTGGTAGATCTTTTCCCCGGCAACGCCTTCGGGGTAGCGATGCAGCATGCACGGCCGCTCGCGGAGCGCGCGCACGATCCCCTCGCCGACCGACAGGTAGTACTTGACGAGGTCGAGCTTGGTCTCACCACGCGTCGGGAAGTAGACCCGGTCGGGGTTGCTCACCCGCACAGTCCGGGCCCCGACCTCGACATCCACGGCAGGTGAGGGCATCCACGGACGGTATCGCGATCTACGCTGTACGCGTGCGCACAGACGAGCGGTACGACGAGTCTGAGGGCGATCCGTCCTGGGCCTCGCCGTATGTCGACGGCGCGTGGGGACGCACCGCCAATCCGAACACGGTCGATGGCGAACTGCAGAACCTGGCCGCGTTCGGCAACGGGCTGGCGCGGTTGTCCGGCCCCAAGCGCACCATGGCCAAGGTGGTGGTGTGGCTGATCCTGATCGGGACCGCGCTGACCATTGTGTACGGCATCGTCGGCATCGTCAGTAGTTGGTAAGGATTCGCGCGCGCCGGGTCGGTACCGTCGAAGTATGCGATCGACCAAGGACCTTCCAGACGCCACGGTGACCAAGTCCGAGGACGAGTGGCGCGCCCAGCTCTCCCCCGCCGAATACGACGTGTTGCGCACTGCCGGCACCGAGCGCGCCTTCACCGGCGAATACACCGACAACCACCGCGTTGGCGTGTACCGCTGTCGCGCGTGCGGCACCGAGCTCTTCCGCAGCACCGAGAAGTTCGACTCGCACTGCGGCTGGCCGAGCTTCTTCAGCCCGCTGGCCGGCGAGCGGGTCATCGAGCGCACCGACCGCAGCTGGGGCATGCCCCGCACCGAGGTGCTCTGCGCGGCCTGCCACAGCCACCTCGGCCACGTCTTCGAGGGCGAGGGCTACGACACCCCAACGGATCTGCGCTACTGCATCAACTCGATCTCGATGACCTTCGAGGAGTCCCAGCCCACGTCCTGAACGCTGGTGCTGGTCAGTTACGGAAGCGCGGCGACCAGCTCGGCCGTGGCCCGGCGCGAACCGGTGTAGAACGGCACCTCGAGGCGCACGTGCCGGCGGGTCTCCGATCCGCGCAGGTGCCGCATGAGGTCGACGATGCGATGCAGCTCGTCGGCCTCGAACGCGAGCATCCACTCGTAGTCACCCAGCGCGAACGAAGCGACCGTGTTCGCGCGCACGTCGGGGTATTCGCGCGCCATCTTCCCGTGCTCGGCGAGCAAAGCGCGCCGCTCATGATCAGCCAGCAGGTACCACTCGTACGACCGGACGAACGGGTAAACGCACAGGTACGCGCGCGGCTCCTCCTCGGCGAGGAACGCGGGCACGTGGCTCTTGTTGAACTCGGCCGGACGGTGCAGCGCCATGTTCGACCACACCGGCTCGAGGTGCGTGCCCAGCGCCGTGCGACGCAACCGCGAGAACGCCTCCTGCAGCGCGTCGGCGGTCGGCGCGTGCCACCAGACCATGAGATCCGCGTCGGCCCGCAGCGCCGACACGTCGTAGGTTCCGCGCACCACGACATCCTTCGCGGCGAGCTGCTCGAACAGCTCATCGACCTCGCTCACCAGCGCGCTGCGGTCGCCGTCGCCGAGGGGCCGGGCCACCTTGAACACCGACCACGCGGTGTAGCGGATCGAGTCGTTGAGTTCACGTGCGCGCTTGCCGTCGACCATGGCTTCATTCTCCCAGACGGGACGCCGCGAGCCCGGCCGAGGCGATGCATGCCGGTATGCCCAGGCCGTCGAAGGCGGCCCCACACACCGCCAGCCCAGGGACCTCGGCCACCGCGGCACGGACCCGCGCGATTCGCGGCACGTGACCCACGCCGTACTGCGGCAGGCCGCCGCCCCAGCGGGTCACGATCGCGTCCTCGGGCGCGGCGGTGATACCCAGCAGCGTCGAGAGGTCGTGACGGGCCAGCGCGATCAGGTCGTCATCGCGACGGTGCAGCACCTGCGCCTCGCCGATGCGTCCCACCGAGGCGCGCAGCAGGGTCAGGCCGCCGGACTCCAGCGGCCATTTCTGCGACGAGATCGTCACCCCCTTGACCGAGAGGCCTTCGCCGAGGCCGACAAGCAAGCCGCTGCCGGCCGGCAGCGCGATGTCGCGGAACGCGAAGGTGACGATCGCCATCGACGCGCTCTCAACCTCGGCCAGCTCAGCAGCGGCCACCGGGGCAACGTCGGCGAGCAGCCGGGCCGTCTTGGCGGCCGGCGTGGCGACGATCACCGCATCGGCGCGCAGGTCATACGGCATCGGCGCCGCGCCGCACGACAGCACGAACCCAGCGCCGTCGCGCCGGATCGAGCGCACCGTGACCGCGGTCCGCACCTCGAACCGCGCCGATGCCGCGAGTGCCACCGGCAGCGATCCCAGCCCGCCGGGCAGCGACGCGAACACCGGACCCGAAGCGGAGGGCCGCGACACCACCTGCGCGGCAGCCTCGACGAGCGAGCCGCCGGGACCCAGCGCGGCGTACAGCGCCGGCATCGTCGCCTGCACCGAGAGTCGATCGGCCCGGCCGGCATACACGCCGCCCAGCAGTGGCTCGACGAGCCGGTCGGCAACCTCATTGCCCAGCCGCGAGCGCACCAGCGAACCGACCGACAGGTCGGCGGTGACCGGCGGCATCGGCGGCTGGTCCGGCTCGGCGGCGATCCGTGCCAGCGCGTGCTCGGTCAGCGCGCCCGACTCGCGCACGGCGGCCACGTCACTCGGGATCCCGAGCATGGTGCGGGCCGGTAGCCGGTGCAGTGCCCCGCCGGCCCGCAACGCGGCCGCGGTCGTCAGCGGCTCGATCGTGCGCAGCCCGAGCGCCTCGACCAGTTCCAGTCCTTCGGGACGGCGGGCCAGCATCGCCTCGGCGCCGACGTCGACCGGCACGCCGGCCACCGGCGCAACCCGCAGCTTGCCCCCGATCACCGGCGCGGCCTCCAGCACGACGACGTCGTGCCCGTGCCCCGAGAGCGTCCATGCGGCGGCAAGCCCCGAAATCCCGCCGCCGATGACAGCGACAGTCACCGGCCCACCCCAGCCTTGCCCCGCGTATGCACGCCGGCACGGCGCGCGCGCGTGCGCAGGCGGGGCAAGGTTCCGGTCACAGGTCGTGGACGAGCGCGACGATGCGCGTGAGTACGTCCGGATCGGTGTCCGGCGGCACGCCGTGCCCGAGGTTGAAGATGTGCCCGGTTGCGGCCCGTCCCTCGTCAACGATGCGCCGCACCTCGGCCGCTACCACCGGCCACTCGGCCCGCAGGATCGCCGGATCCAGATTGCCCTGTACCACCGCGCCCGGGCCGAGCCGGCGGGCCGCCTCGTCAAGTGGCACCCGCCAGTCCACGCCGACCACGTCGGCCCCCGCCGAGCGCATCGACGCCAGCAACTCACCAGTCCCCACGCCGAAATGGATGCGCGGCACCAGCCCGCCCAGCGGCTCGAGCACGTCGCGGCTGTGCGGTAGCACGTACGCCGCGTACTCGGCCAGCGACAGCGTCCCGGCCCACGAGTCGAACAGCTGAACCGCAGCCGCCCCCGCGTCGATCTGCACCCGCAGGAATTCGCGCGACACGACCGCGAGCCGGGCCAGCAGACCGTGCCAGAGCTCCGGATCGCCGTGCATGAGTGCCTTGGTGCGGGCATGGTCCTTGGACGGGCCACCCTCGACCAGATAGGACGCGAGGGTGAACGGGGCGCCCGCGAACCCGATCAGCGGGGTCGCCCCGAGCTCGGCGACCAGGCCCTGCACGGCAGCCGTGACATACGGGACGTCTGAGGGCACGAGCTCGCGCAGCACGTCGAGGTCGGTGCGGGCCCGGATCGGCTTCTCGACCACCGGCCCGACCCCGGGGACGATGTCGATCCCGACACCGATCGCCACCAGCGGCACGACGATGTCAGAAAAATAGATCGCCGCGTCGACGCAGTGCCGCCGCACCGGCTGCAGGGTGATCTCGGTGATCAGCTCCGGGTCGCGGCACGCGTCGAGCATCGCCGAGCCGGCCCGCAGCGCCCGATATTCGGGCAGCGAGCGGCCGGCCTGACGCATGAACCACACTGGCGGATACGGTCCGGGGCGGCCGGTGGCGGCGCGGACCAGAAGCGAGTCGGACATCGTCTCTATGGTGGCACGGTGCCCCGGCGCGCCTGACCACCATCGTCGGTCGTCCGTGCGAATGTGACCACAAGTCGTCCCGCTGGCGCAGAGGAGTGTGGCATGCCTGCCGAGCCCGATCACGAGCTGCTGTTCGCCGCCGACTGCCCGGTCTGCGGGCGTGGTGGCACGGTCGTAACGCCGGACTATTGCAGCGAGGGGCACGGCGACGCGTGCCCCGACCGGATCTGCATCGATTGCGGTAGCGCACTGTTTGTCCGATGTTCCCAGCCGGAGTCGATACCGGCGCGGACTGCCTGATGCCGGCGCCGCTGTCGCCAGTCGGTGCAAAGGTCGGAGCAGAGGTGAACGACGTGAGCGACGGCACCGATCCGGCCGTTGAGCCGACCGAGGAACCTACCCGGCCGGAAATCTTTCGGGCAGCGGTGGCCAGCCTGACCGGTACCAGGGTGCGCAGCGAGGTGCGGGTCGAGCCGTTGCGTCCGCCGCAGCGGCTGGCTCCGTGGAGCTACGCGATCTCCGCCGACGTTCGCACCGCCGGTGCCGAGGAGCTCGCGACCGGGCGGCTGGTGCTGCTGCACGACCCCGACGGCGTCGAGGCATGGGACGGCGTGCTGCGCCTGGTCGCATTCGCCTCGGCCGAGCTGGACTCGCAAATGGGCACCGACGAGATGCTGCCCGCCGTCGGGTGGAGCTGGCTCATCGGCGCATTGGACGAGCGGGGCGCCGCTTACCGTGCCGCCGGCGGCACGGTAACCCAGACGACCTCGACCCGCTTCGGCGACCTGGCCGGTCCACACACCGCGGTCGCGATGGAGCTGCGGGCGAGCTGGACTGCCGACACCGAGGACATGTCCCCGCACCTGACCGCGTTCGTGGACATGCTGTGCCTCGCGGCCGGGTTGCCACCCGAGGGCGTGACGCTACTGTCGCCAGCGTGAGCGACAGGCAGCCGGACGCACCGGACGCACCGGATGCACCTCTCACGGAGGACGAGCCGCTCGCCCCGCTGCTGCGCGAGCCCGCCGACGGCGTGCCCGAACCGCTCGAGTCGGCCGAGGCCCTCGCGGAACTCGTCACGGCGATGGCTGGCGCGCACGGCCCGGTCGCGGTCGACGCGGAGCGCGCCTCCGGCTATCGGTACAGCCAGCGCGCCTACCTCGTGCAGCTTCGCCGCGAAGGCGCCGGCACGGCACTCATCGACCCGATCGCCCTGCCGGCCCTGCACGGATTGAGCAAGGCCATCGGCGATGCCGAATGGATCCTGCACGCCGCTAACCAGGATCTGGCCTGCCTGGCCGAGATCGGCATGCACCCGACCAGCCTGTTCGACACCGAGCTCGCGGGGCGGCTGCTCGGCGTCGAGCGGGTCGCGCTGGGGACGATGGTCGAGCAGCACCTCGGCGTGCGGCTGGAGAAGGGACATTCCGCCGCGGACTGGTCGACCCGTCCGTTACCGCGCGACTGGCTCGTCTACGCCGCTCTCGACGTGGAGCTGCTGATCCAGCTGCGCGACGCGCTCGCTGACGCGCTCGGTGCAGCAGGCAAGGACGAATGGGCGCGCCAGGAGTTCGAGGCGGTCCGTCTCGCGCCGACCCCCCCGCCACGCACCGATCCGTGGCGACGCACGTCCGGCATCCACGCGCTGCGCAACCGCCGCCAGCTCGCGGTGGTCCGGTCGCTGTGGATCGCGCGCGATGAGTACGCCGCCCAGCGAGACATCGCGCCCGGGCGGCTGTTGCCGGACTCGGCCATCGTCGATGCGGCCCGAGCGCTGCCGAAACGACCGGCCGATCTCGGTGCGCTCAAGGTGTTCGGCGGACCGCGCCAGAAGCGCCGGCTCGGCCAGTGGTTCGCCGCGGTCGAAACGGCGCTCGCGTTGCCCGACACCGAACTACCCCCGACGGCGGGCAGCGGCGGCGATGGCATTCCACCGGCGTCGCGCTGGCGCGATCGCGATCCGGTGGCCGCCGACCGGTTGGCACGGTGTCGTGAGGTGGTCACCGAACTCGCCGAACAGCACACCGTGCTGGCGCAGAACCTGCTTGCGTCCGACGTGATCCGGCGGCTCGCCTGGCAGCCACCGCAGCCCTTCGACGAACTCGCGGTGCGCGAGCGGCTGGCGCAAATCGGTGCCCGTCCATGGCAGGTCGATCTCACCGCGGCGGCGCTGACCACCGCACTGTCCGACTAGCCGGCAACCTGCAGCCGTGCGGCCAGCGGCGTGCCGGTCGGCTGGGACTGTGGCTCGGTCTGCCGGGGCAGTTCGATGCGGATCGCGAGACCGCCGAACGGCGGTGCGGCAGCCTGCAGCTTGCCGTGGTGCGCGTCGACGATGAGCCGCACGATCGCCAGCCCGAGACCCGAACCGCGGGTCGCGGTGCGCACCCGCCCGCCACGGCGAAACGGTTCGAACAGCGCCTCTACGTCCGACGACGCGATCAGCGTGCCGCCGTTGGCCACGTGCAGCCACACTCGCTCGGCGGTCTGGCCCGTGGTCACCCGCAACCAGCCGTTGGGCACGTTGTGGCGGATGCCGTTCTCGACGAGGTTGCCGATCAGGCGCTCGAGCAGCCGCGGGTCACCGATCGTGATCGCCGGGTCGATCTCGGTCTCGATCGAGACCCCCTTGGCGTCGGCCTCGGCAACGACGGCGTCCATCACGTCCGGGATCAGCCCGGCCAGATCGACCCGCTCGTGCACCTCCAGCTCGCCCCGCTCGACGGCCTGCAGGCGGGCCAGCGTCAGCAGCGAGGCGACCAGCCGCTGCGCTCGCTCGGCGGCCTGCCCGACCACGTGCCCCATCCGGCGCAGCTCGTCGACGTCGGCGTCCGGGTCGGACAGCGTCACCTCGAGTTCGGTGCGGATCACCGACAGCGGTGTGCGCAGCTCATGGCTCGCGTTGGCCACGAACAACCGTTGGCTGTCGAAGGCGGCGTCCAAGCGCGCGAGCATCTCGTCGAAGGTGTCCGCGAGTTCGCGCAGCTCATCGTCGGGGCCGCCGAGGTTGATGCGCTGGTCGAGTGTCTCGGTGGACAGCGCGCGTGCCGTTTGGGTCAGCTTGGCGATCGGACGCAGCGCTTGCTTGGCCAGGATGTAGCCGCCGACCGTCCCGATGATGACGACGATGCCGAAGTAAATGAGGCCAGTCTTGATGAGGTAGTGCCCGGCCGTGTCGGTGATCGAGGCACGGATGCTCTCCGGCGTGATCAGCACCCGCCGGCCGTGTTCGATCGTGTAGATCAGCTTGCCGTCCCTGAGCGTGTTGACCTTCGAGATCGAGCTGTTCAGCAGCACGATCGAGGTGAACAGCAACGAGATCCCGACGAGCAGGACGAGGCCGCCGTACAGCAGCGCCATGCGTAGGCGCAGCGTAGGGCGGAGCAGCCTCACTACGCGGTCACGTCTCCCTCAGCCGCGGCCCCGATCACCGCCGGGTCGATCCGATAACCGGATCCGACGACGGTGTCGATGATCGCGGGTTCGCCGAGCTTGCGCCGCAAGGTCATCATCGTGACACGGACCGTCGTCGTGAACGGGTCGGCGTTCTCGTCCCAGACCCGGTCGAGCAGTTCCTCGCTGCTGACCACGGCGCCTTGCGCGGTCAGCAGCGTTTCCAGCACGCCGAACTCCTTGCGAGTCAGCTCGACCAGCTCGCCGTGTCGCGTCACGGTGCGCTTGGCCGGGTCGAGTTCGATGTCGGCCGCGCTCAGCACCGGCGGGGCTGCCGGCGTGGTGCGCCGGCCGAGCGCCCGCACCCGGGCGACGAGCTCGGCGAAAGCGAACGGCTTGGGCAGGTAGTCGTCGGCGCCGAGCGCAAGGCCGGCGACCTTGTCCTCGACCGTGCCGCTTGCCGTCAGCATCATGACGCGGGTCAGGATGCCCTCGTCGGTCAGCTTGCGGCAGATCTCGTCGCCGGACATCCCGGGCAGGTCGCGATCGAGCACGACGACGTCGTAGCGGGTCAACGAGGCCTTGCGGTACCCGTCGTCGCCGTCGGTGGCCACATCGACCGCCATACCTTCCCGACGCAACCCGCGGGCCACCGCCTCGGCCAGCTGAACTTCGTCCTCCACCACGAGGATCCGCATTGCTCCCCCTTCGTACTCCGGTCGCCCGGGTCAGCCTTCTTCGGCGCTGTGCCGAGTTGCCGGGACGTCGTGTTCCGGCTCGCTACTAGGTGAAACGATGACAGACCACTCGACGATGCGCCGGGCGATGTCCTGATTTGTCAGGCCTGCCCAGG
>DASRSG010000110.1:0-1740 GCA_035656595.1 Jatrophihabitantaceae bacterium
CCGGCGCGGGCTGCTGAAGACCGCGCTCGCCGACACCGTCGAGATTATCGACCATCGCAATTCGGCCCCGGCGTTGACGCTGCAGGTCTACGCCGAGCGAATGGACCTGCCACACAGATGGACAGACGCGGACTCGCCGCGCGGCACGGCAATGCTCACAAGCCTGGACCTGCAACCGGGAGACCTGCCAGCAGTGCTGTTGCCCGACGGGGTCCTGCTCAACGCCGACCCGACACAGCTGGCCCAGCGCATCGGCCTGGCGAGGTCGGATACCGCGACCGAAGCGACCGATCTCGTCGTAATCGGCGGGGGGCCAGCCGGTTTGGCTGCGACGGTCTATGGCGCCTCGGAGGGTCTGCACACCATCATGCTCGACTCCGTCGCTCCCGGTGGACAAGCCGGCGCCAGCTCACGGATCGAAAACTATCCGGGGTTTCCCCGCGGGATCAGCGGCGCCGAACTCATTCGCCGGACAGCGGTCCAAGCCCTGAAATTCGGTGCGCAGATGTACGCGCCCTACCGGGTGGTGGATCTCGAAACGCTGCCCGACCGCTCAATCCAACTGACCCTCGACGACAAATCACACATCACCGGGCGCGCCGTCATCATCGCCACCGGCGCCCGCTACAAGAGACTGCCACTCCCCCGCTGGACCGAATTCGAAGGCTGCGGGATCTATTACGCCGCCACGGAATTGGAAGCGCGCCGCTGCGCGCAGTCCCCAGTCGCGGTCGTTGGCGGGGCGAACTCGGCGGGACAGGCAGCCTTGTTCCTCGCCGACCGCTGCGCCCATGTCTCCCTGATCCTGCGCGGAGAGAGCATCCACACCAACATGTCGGCCTACCTCGTGGACCGCGTCGTCAGCCATCCCACCATCACCGTCGCTACCCACACCGAAGTCACCGCCGTAGACGGCACCGAGCGCCTGGAATCGGTCACCATTACCCACCGCCCCGACGGCGCGACCACCACGATGACCAGCGCGGGGCTGTTTTGCTTCATCGGTGCGCTGCCCGACACGATGTGGCTGCCGAACATCGCCACCGGTAAAGCAGGCTTCATTCGCACCGATACCCAGCTCGACCATGACCTCGGAGCGCGCTGGGACATGCTGCGGCGCAGGCCCCTACCCTTCGAGACCTCTGTTCCAGGCGTGTTCGCCGCGGGCGACGTCCGACTCGGTTCGATGAAGCGCGTGGCCGCGGCGATGGGCGAAGGAGCAGCCGCGGTCGCTTCTGTGCACGCCAAGCTCGCCCTGCCCGATCCCGGCTAATGAACGCACCGCAGCGAGTCAGCGGCCCGCGAACGTCGCATGCCCAGGACCCGACGTCAAAAAGCTGCTGATCCCGCCGCGAGCGTCCTCGGTGTCGAATAGGCCGACCGCGGCATCGGCCAACAGCGCGTCGGCACCTGCGACGCCGCCGGCAGTGTAGGCGCGGGTGAGTTCCTTGACGACCGCGAACGCGCGTGTCGGTCCGCCCGCCAGCCTGGTAGCGAATTCCTCTGCAGCGCTGTGCAACTCATCAGCAGCGAGCACCCGATCGATCGCTCCCCACGCCGCGAACTCCTCCGCGGTGTGCAACTCCGCGCCCAGCGCCACCGAGCGAGCGCGTCCGAGGCCGGCACGCGTGGCGATCCGCTCGATGCCGCCGGCCAGGGGAACGATGCCCAACCGGGTCTCGGGCAGACCCAGCATGGTGCCTTCGGCCGCCCAGACCAGATCGCAGAACAAGGCCAGCT
>DASRSG010000111.1:0-20672 GCA_035656595.1 Jatrophihabitantaceae bacterium
GCTCAGCTGCCGCGACGATGTCCTCGACCGAGCCGTAACGAGCCACCAGCGCAGCCGCAGACTTCTCGCCGACACCGGCCACGCCCGGCAGGCCGTCGCTCGGGTCGCCGCGCAGCACGGCGAAATCGGCGTAGTGCGCGGCCGGGATGCCGTACTTCTGCTGCACCTCGCGCGGCCCCATCGGCGCCATCTTCGCGATGCCCTTGCCGGTGTAAAGCACGGTGACCCGGTCGGTTGCCACCGCGAGCAGGTCGCGGTCGCCGCTGACCACCTCGACGGTGTCGGTGTCGCGGTCGGCCAGGGTGGCAATCACATCGTCGGCCTCGAACCCGTCGGCGCCGACCGCCGCCAGGCCGAGCGCGGCGAGCACCTCGAGCAGCAGCTGAACCTGCGGCACGAGCGTGTCAGGCACGTCTTCCCCGCCGTCCTTGGCCACGCGATGGGCCTTGTAGGACGGGATGAGCTTGACCCGGAACGCCGGCCGCCAGCTCGCGTCAAGGCACGCGACGTGCCGCGTGGGCCGGCGCTTGTCGATCAGTGACGCGGTCATGTCGAGGTAGCCGCGGATGGCGTTGACCGGACGACCGTCCGGGGCGGTAATCGATTCGGGCAGCGCGTGGAAGGCGCGGAAGTACAGGTTCGCCGCATCGACGAGCATGAGCATCGAGTCAGTACACCGTCCGCGACGCATCGGTACTGCCCCGCACCACGAGTTCGGTCGCGAGCACGACGTCGTCCTCGCCGGAACGCTGCGGCGTGGCAACTGCGGCCAGCAGCCGGGTACCCGCGTCCAGCGCCTGCTCGGCAACCGGTTGGCGGATCGTCGACAGATCCATCAGCTCGGCATTCGGGTGATCGTCGAAGCCGATGATCGCGGCGTCCTCCGGTACGCGCAGCCCGAGCCGGCGCAGCGCGCGCAACGCGCCGCAGGCCATCTCATCGCTCTCGGCGAAGATCGCGGTAGGACGGTCGGGGAGCGCCATCAGCGTGCGGCAGGCCTGCTCACCGCCCTCGATGGTGAAGTAGCCGAGCACCTCGAGCTCCGGGTCGGCCGCGACTCCGACCGCGGCCAGCGCTTCGTGATACCCGTCGGCGCGATGCAGCGGCGGGGTGAACCGCATCGGGTCGTCGGTGTCGCCGCCGATCAGAGCGATGCGTCGGTGGCCGAGGTCGGTCAGGTGAGTGACCGCCATCCGGGCCGAGGCCACATCGTCGATGCGCGTGGAGAGGAATCCGTCGCGCTGCAGCCCGAGCAGCCCGACCGGGCAGCCCAGCGACTCGAGCGCGACGATCTCGTCGTCGGACAGCATCAGGCTGGCGACGAGCACCGCGTCGACTCTCTTGCGCATCGGCATCACATCGAAGAACCGGGCGCGGCCGGCCTCGTCGCCGAGGTTGTAGAGCAGCAGGTCGAAGCCGGCCTGCCGTAGCGAGGTCTCGACGGTGTCGATGACCTCGGCGAAGAACCAGCGATTGACGAACGGCACGACCACTCCGACGGTGGCAGTGCGGCCGCTGGCCAGTCGGGCGGCGAAGGGGGAGGCGACGTAGTCCAGATCTGCCGCCGCCTCGAGAACGCGATCGCGGGTGCTGTTCGCGACGTCGGGCAGGCCGCGCAGCGCGCGCGACACGGTGGCGATGGAGACCCCGGCTCGGCGGGCCACATCCTCGATGCTGGCTGCCACTTCGCCCCCGTCCGGTTCGTCCGCCCGTAAACGCTATCGACCTTGCCTGGCAGACTCTCCCGCGTGCGCACCCTCTACCGCAACGGGCGGCTTTACACCGCCGCGGTTCGGGAGGCCACGGCATTGCTCGTCGAGGACGCAATGATCACCTGGATCGGCACCGAGGACGGCGTTGCGCAGCATTGCGCAGCGCGAGTTGTCGATCTTGACAACGCGCTGGTGACGCCGGCCTTTGTCGACGCGCACGTGCACTGCACAGCCACCGGGACGGCGTTGTCCGGCCTCGATCTCGGCTCGGCGGGCACGCTGGCCGAGGCGCTGGATCTAGTCGAGCGGGTGACGCGCGGCAGCCGGGGACGTCCCGTACTCGGCGGCGGCTGGGACGAGACCCGCTGGCCCGAGCAGCGCCCGCCCACGGCGGCCGAACTCGACCGGGCCGGCTACGGCGGCGCGGTGTACCTGGCTCGCGTCGACGTGCATTCCGCTGTGGTCTCCTCGGCGCTGCTGGCCGGGGTTCGCGGACTGCCCGGCTACCGTGCCGATGGCCACGTGACCCGTGCGGCACACGATGCGGCGCGCACCGCGGCGCTGGCCGCGTTGACCGGCTCGCAGACGACGGCCTTGCAGCGCACCGCCCTTCAGCACGCCGCCGCGCTCGGCATTGCGTGCGTGCATGAGATGGCCGGCCCGGCGATCTCGTCGGCCGAGGACTTGAGCGCGTTGCGCAGGCTCGCCGAGGACGAGCCGTTGCCCGAGGTGATCGCGTACTGGGGCGAGTTGCACGGCATCGAGGCCGCGCGTGAACTCGGTGCCGTCGGCGCGGCGGGTGACCTGTTCTGCGACGGCTCGCTCGGCTCGCACACCGCGGCCTTGCACGCGCCCTACACCGATCGTCCGGACACGGCCGGCCACTTGCGATTCGAGACCGCCGAGCTTGCCGAACACGTGGTGCGGTGCACCGAAGCCGGGTTGCAGGCAGGATTTCACGCGATCGGTGATGCCGCGATCGACCAAGTGCTGGACGCGGTGGAGCTGGCCTCGGAGCGGCTGGGCCGCCCGGCGGGTGCCGGGCACCGCATCGAGCATGCCGAGTTCGTCCGCGATCCGGACCGGCTGGCCGCGTCCGGGCTGCTGGCCTCGATGCAGCCGATGTTCGATCCGGCCTGGGGTGGCCCCGACGGGATGTATGCGGCCCGTCTCGGCACGGACCGGGCAGCGCAGCTGAACCGGTTCGCCAGCCTGGCTGCAGCCGGTGTGCCGCTGGCGTTCGGCTCCGATGCGCCGGTGACCCCGATTGGCCCGTGGGCCGCGGTGCGCGCGGCGGCCTACCCGCACGAGCCGGCTGCCGCGATCAGCCCCCGCGCGGCGGTCACAGCACACACCCGGGCGGGGTGGCGTGCGGCCGGTCGCCCCGGCGAGGGTGTGCTCGGTCCGGGCGCGCCGGCGACGTTCGCGGTCTGGTCGGCCGGCGAGCTCGGCATCGACGCACCCGACGAGCGGGTAGCGCGCTGGAGCACCGATCCGCGCGCCGCCGTTCCTGGCTTGCCCGACCTGCGCCCGGACGCGGACCTTCCGAGCTGCCTGGCGACCGTGCGTAACGGAGTCGCAATCTTCGATGCCGGCCGTATCGGCGGCTGAGAGCCACCCGGTCGCGCCACTGCGGCTCGGTGATACTGGACCGATGCATCGGCGGTGGCGGCTCGCGCAGCGCCCCGCTCCGGTCCGTTCGCGCTGGGCGGCGATCGTCGCGGTGCTGGCCGGGTTGGGTGCGGCCGCCGCGTACCCCCGGCTCGGGATCTGGCCGCTCGCGATCGTCAGCGTCGCCGGCCTGTCGTGGGCGGTGGACGGGCGCCGCGCGCGCACCGGCGGATGGCTCGGGCTGTGCTACGGCCTGGCCTTCTTCGTCCCCCTGCTGCACTGGACCGGCGTGTATGTGGGCGCGGCCCCATGGCTGATCCTCGCCGTGGGCGAGGCCGCATTCATGGCCGGACTGGGTGCCGTCTTGACGCTCGTCCAGCGGCTGCCGGCCGCACCGCTCTGGATTGGCTGCGCGTGGGTGCTGGAAGAGGCGCTGCGGGATCGGCTGCCCTTCGGCGGGTTCCCGTGGGGACGGCTCGCCTTCAGCCAGGCGAATTCCCCGTTGCGCTGGTACATCATCGAGGGCGGCGCGCCGGTGCTCACCTTCTTCGTGGCGCTCGCCGGTGGCGCGCTGGCGAGCGTGGTGCTCTGCATCGGCGCCCCGCTGCCGCGCTGGCGGCTGGCTGGCGCGGTCGCGCTGCTCATCGCCGTCCCGATGGTTGCCGAACTGCTCGGCATCCTGGCCCCGGTCAGCCCGACGGGCAACCGCCTGCAGGTGGCGGTCGTGCAGGGCTCGGTGCCCGACCGGGGGCTGGCTTTCGAGGATCGCGCGCAGCAGGTGCTCGACAACCACATCCACGAGACGATGAAGCTTGCCGCCGAGGTGCGGTCGGGCAAGCTGGCCCGTCCCGACCTGGTGGTGTGGCCGGAGAACGCCTCCGACGTCGACCCGTTGGCCGACAAGCAGGCCGGCGCCAAGATTACCCGAGCGGTCCGCGCCATCAACGCGCCGGTGCTCGTCGGCGCGATCTTGAACGGGCCCGGCCCCGACCACCGGCGCAACGCCGGCATCCTCTGGTCGCCGACGTCCGGACCGGGTGCCGAGTACATCAAGCGCCACCCGGTGCCTTTCGCCGAGTACATGCCGTTGCGGAGCATCGCCGAGAAGATCAGCTCGGCGGCCAAGCTGGTGACTCAGGACATGGTCGCGGGCACGGGCAACGGACTGCTCCGAGGCGGCCCGGTGCCGATCGGAGATGTCATCTGCTTCGAGGTCGCCTACGACGATCTGGTCCAATCCTCGGCGGGTGCCGGTGCACAACTGCTCGTGGTGCAAACCAACAACGCCACCTTCGGGCACACTGCCGAGACCTACCAACAACTGGCGATGAGCCGGTTGCGCGCGATCGAGACGGGACGCACGGTGCTGCAGGTCTCGACCACAGGTGCCTCGGCAATCATCGACCCGCGCGGGCACTTGATCGCGCAATCCGGCGCGCTGTTCGAACCGGCGATCCTCACCGCGAGTATCGATCTTGAAACGGCACAGACCGATGCGGTCCGCTGGGGCGCGGTTCCGGAGTGGGTGCTCGCTGGACTGGCAATCGCGGCCGCGGCGGCATCGGTCGCGCTCTCGGTGGCGGCTCAGCGCCGACCGCCTAGTACAAACACCTCTACGTCAGCAGCGAACGAGATGGTTACTTCATGATTCTGGTGATCGTTCCGACCTACAACGAGAGTGAGAACATCGAGCGCATCCTGGCGCGACTGTTCAGCGCGCTGCCGGAGGCGCACGCGCTGGTTGTCGACGACGGCAGCCCGGACGGCACCGGGCAGATTGCGGGCACGCTCGCGGAGGCCGATGAACGGGTGCACGTGCTGCACCGCACGGCCAAGGCCGGGCTTGGTGCCGCGTACGTGGCCGGGTTCGACTGGGCACTCGCGCACGACTACGACGTGCTCGTCGAGATGGACGCTGACGGATCACACGCGCCGGAGCAGCTGCCACGGTTGCTCGCCGCGCTCGACTCCGCGGACATGGTGCTGGGCTCGCGGTGGGTTCCTGGTGGTGCCATCGTGAACTGGCCGCGGCGGCGCGAAATGCTTTCCAAGGGCGGCAACCTGTACGTCCGGATGGCCTTGGGTGTCGGGCTGCGCGATGCGACCGGCGGTTACCGCGCCTACCGCCGAGCGGTGCTCGAGCGCATCGACTACAGCGCGGCGACCTCTCAGGGCTATTGCTTCCAGGTCGACCTCGCCTGGCGCGCATTGCGTGCCGGCTTCCGTGTGGTGGAGGTACCGATCACCTTCGCCGAGCGCGAGCGTGGCGAGTCGAAGATGAACTCCGCGATCGTGCGCGAGGCCTTCACGAGAGTGACCGGCTGGGGACTCGCGCACCGCGCCGCGCAGACGCGCAAGATGCTGCGGCGCGGCCGTTAAACCCAAAACCGCCCGGAACGGGTTCCGGGCGGTTTCCTAGGCAATACGGTGGTGCGTCGGGCTGGTCGCTATCAGGCGCTCTTTTGGCCGCGGCGGGCGCGGAGCACGTCCAAGCGCTCGGCGAGCACTTCCTCGAGGTCGGCGATCGAACGCCGCTCCATCAGCATGTCCCAATGGGTACGGACCGGCTTGACCTTCTTGGCCTCCGGCTCGGGTCCGTCGATGAGCATCCCGCTCGTCCCGTCAAGGCGGCACTCCCACGTCGAGGGGATCTCAGCCTCTTCGGCGAACGGCACATTGAATTCGTGACCACGCTGGCAGCGGTAGGCCGCCATGTTGCGCGGAGCGGGCTCTGCGCCGTACTCGGTCTCGTAACTGATCGCGCCCAGCCGACTGCCACGTAGCGTACGATCTGCCATCGTCAGCACCTCCTGGGACGAGAATTGTCTGGCACTTTGCCTGACACGTTTGTGCACTGTTCGGGCAACTCTTCGTGCCAGCTACAGCACGTTGTTACTAACGAGTTCCTATGCTGGATGATTCCCTGAACACTCCGTTCGGTAACCCGCCAACACCGTGATCTCTCAGCGTTGCGGTCCTCTTGCGGTCGCACTGACAGGACCAGACCGCTATGAGAGCAGCCCGGCGTTGAGCAGAATCGAGGCTGCCTTGCCCCGCTACCTCCCCCGACGTCGTCCCCGTCTTCGCACGCCTAGCGGCGCCGTCATCAGGTCATACGGAGCACAGCTGGGAACGGTTCCGGAACTGGGGCGGTTCTTACCAACTCCTCAGTCGGTGGTGCTCGGTTTCGGGATCGGACGGGTCGCGCTCGGCACTGCGTTCCTGGTCGCGCCGGTGGCTTCGACGCGCGTCCTGGGCCTGGATAGCGCGACTGCCAAGCGGGTCACTTTCCTGGCGCGGATGGCCGCCGCGCGCGATATCGGGCTCGGGGCAGGGACGCTAAGCGCCGGTCCGACCCGCGCCGCGGTGCCGTGGTTGCTCGCCGGCGCGGGTGCGGATCTGGTCGACGCGACGGTACTTGTCGGCGCGCTGCGGAAGGGGGTCGCGCGGGGACTACCGGCAGCAGCCATCACGGTCGGCGCGGTCGCCGGCGCGGGCATCGGGTTCGGTGCCGCGGTCGCCCTGCGCCGGGAGTAGCAGCGGCCGGGATCGCGCGAATTTATGCATAAATCGTGGGTAGGGTGGCAAATAGTCCAATTAGGACGGCACTCAACCCGCGGAGGCAGGCAGTGGCACGTGGCGGCGCGCGAAATCGGCGAATTGCAGCACTCGGATCGGCAGTGCTCCTCACCAGTGGTGTGCTGGCCGCCACACCGGCCGGGGCGGCCACGCACCATGCCGGCAAGGTTCCGGTCGCCACCGGCTCCGGCGGAGCGGTCGCCTCGGCGGATCTGAATGCGTCGCGTGCCGGGATCAGCGTGCTGCGCCACGGCGGCAACGCCATCGACGCCGCGGTCGCGACAGCCAGCACGCTCGGAGTGACCGAGCCATTCGTCGCTGGCCCGGGCGGTGGCGGCTACATGGTCATCTACTTGGCCAAGCAGCATCGTGTCGTCACGATCGACGGTCGCGAGATGTGCCCGGCAAAGTGCTCGCCGAAGCTGTTCTTGAACCGAAACGGCAAGCCGTTGCCGTTCGAGAACGCGCGTCGTTCCGGCCTCTCGGTGGGCGTGCCAGGCATGGTCGCGACCTGGGCGAAGGCCGTGCAGAAATTCGGCAGGCACAGCCTTGCCGATGATCTGTCGCCGGCGATCAGCAGGGCCAAGCGTGGTTTCGTCGTCGACAAGAACTTCCACCAGCAGGAACAGGCGTCGCTGCCCGATCTGCAGTCGTTCACGAGCAGCCGCAAGCTGTTCCTGACCAAGGCAGGCGAGCCACTGCCGATCGGCGCCCGGCTGAAGAACCCGGACCTGGCGCGCACCTATGCGCAGCTTGCCTCGCGCGGACCGTCCTACCTCTACGGTGGCGCGCTCGGCGCTGAGATCGCGAAGACCGTGCAGCATCCACCGGTCTCCGGATCGAGCACGCTCCGCATCCGGCACGGCATCATGACCAAGCGCGATCTCGCCAACTACGTGGCTAAGGCGCAGCGGCCCACACATGTGAGATATCGCGGGCTGGACGTGTATGGCATGGCGCCGTCATCGTCTGGCGGCATCACCGTCGGTGAAGCGCTGAACATCCTGTCACGGTGGAAGCTGTCCGGGCAGTCGCGCGCGCGTGCGCTGTTCGAGTATCTGGAGGCATCGCGGCTGGCCTTCGCCGACCGCAGCGCCTATATCGGCGACAAGTCCTACAACAACGTCCCGCAGCACGCGTTGCTCGACAAGAAGTACGCCGCGACGCGGTCGTGCCTGATCAAGTCGACTGCGCTCACGTCACCGGTCGCTCCCGGGAATCCGTACCAGCCGTATGGCGGGTGTGGCACGTCAGCACCAGCGGGCACGCCGGACAACGAGGGCACGCACACCAACCACATCGTCGTCGCCGACAAGTGGGGCAACGTCGTCAGCTACACCAACACGATCGAGCAGATCGCCGGCTCCGGAATCACCGTGCCCGGTCGAGGATTCCTGCTGAACAACGAGATGACCGACTTCGACTTCGCGCCGGCCACGCCAGGCGCGTACGACCCGAACATCGCCGCACCCGGCAAGCGGCCGCGCTCGAGCATGTCGCCGACCATCGTGCTCAAGCACGGGCGCTTCGACTTCGCGATCGGCTCGCCAGGCGGGTCGACGATCATCACGACCGTCCTGCAGGTCTTGATCAACCACGTCGATTTCGGGATGTCACTGCCGCAAGCGATTTGGGCGCCGCGCGCATCGCAGCGCAACGCAGCGGCGACCGATGCCGAGAAGGCCTTCGCGAACAGCGCTGTCGGTAAGGCGGTGCAGTCGAAGTACGGCGAGTCGTACAACGTGCTGAAAGGTCCACGGCTGCTGAGGTTCATCGGCAACGCGACCGGCATCCAGGCTCTCGGTCACGGGCGGTACCAGGCGGCGGCCGAGAAAGTGCGCGAGGGCGGCGGTTCGGCGCTGGTCGTGCACCCGTCCGGCTGATCAGAGCAGGGCGGGGGCTTGGTTGCCTGCGGCGATGACCGCTCGCCGGATGGGACGCGCACGAGCGGGGCGAACCCGACGACGAAGAAGATCGCCAACGACGCGAGGGCGCGCCGCGTATCCCGCACCGACGCAACCAATCCACACGATGAGCGATCCGGGCACGACACGCTCGGTCATGCCCACTGCCCCCGGCGGACGAGCAGGTCACGCAGCACATCGGCGCGGTCGGTCATGATTCCGTCGACGCCGAGATCGAGCAGCCTGGACATCTGGGCTTCGTCGTTGACCGTGAAGGCGTGCACTTGCAAGCCCGCCGCGTGACCTGCGTCGATGAACCGGGCCGTGATGAAGTTACGATCGCGGACGCGGGCGGGTGCCTGCACGCAGCGGGTGCCTGCGCCGCGCAGCCGACGCGCCACGCGCAACGAGAGGACCCCGCGCGGGCCGACCGCCGTGCACAAGCGTGGTCCGAGCGCGCGGCGAGCTGCGGCAATGCGGCGTGAGGAGAACGCGGCAATGCAGACGCGATCGAGCACGCCTGCTCGCCTGATCACTTCCACGGCCGGGTCGATGGACGACACGGCCTTGAGGTCGACATTGAACCGCACGTCGGGCCAGGCCGTGAGCAGTTCGGACAGAAGCGGGATGGGTTCCACACCGCCGATGCGTGCGTACCGCACCTCGGCCCAGCGCAACTGGTCGATTCGGCCGGCCCGATCAGTCGTCCGGTCGAGCTTCGCATCGTGGAACGCTAGTGCGACGCCGTCTGCCGTGACGCGGACGTCTGTCTCCAAATAGCGGTAGCCGAGATCGACGGCGCGCTGGAACGCCGACATCGAGTTCTGCACACCGTCCGGCGCGAACCCGCGATGCGCGAAGGCGATCGGCGTCGGTCCGTCGAGGAAGGGCACATGCCGATCATGCCGTCAGTGGACACATCACCGAAACAAGGTCGTGCGGGTCAAACGGTTTCCACAACACAGCGTCGGCCGGATGCGGTCCCGGATCGCTCACGATGCAGGAACGGGAGCTCTAAGGTGCGCGGATCGTCGCGCACTCGGGCGGATCGAATCGCGCGACCCGTCGTAGATCGTGACGACTGCCAACCCGTGCTCCTTGAGCGTCGCGGCGATCAATCGACCGATGGCATCGTCATCGTCGACCACGAGTACGGGACGCAGCATTGTCAGTGGTAACTGACAGTGACGACCGAGTGGTTTGGCGCTGACCGGGACTCCACTGATCGTGTCGGCGACTCCTGCCTAGCGAGCGGTGCCACCAGTGACCGCCGCCGGCGACGATCAAGGTGACATTCGCGGCCGCGAGCCGGTCAGCCAGCCGCGGACGGCCGATGTCGTGCGGCGGCAGCCGTCGCACGGCGATTCAGCCGAGCAGCAAGGTGCGCAGGTGGCGGACGGGGGGCGAACCATGGCCGAGAATGCTGTCGTGCAGCTCGCATTCGCGCCAGTCCGGATGTGCGCGGCGCAGGTCGATGGCGAGGTCACGCACCTCGCAATAGCCGACGTAGTAGGTGCATAACTGCGTCGAGGTGAGCTGCACGCGCCGCCACTTCTCGATGGCCTCGCCGTCCTGCTGGAAACCGCGTCGCGTCATAAGTTCGACTGCGGCCCGCTCGTCGAGGTCGGCACAATGGAATCGGATGTCGAGAATGGTGTTGAGGGTCGTGCGCAGCTGCATCTTCAACTGGTGCATGCGCAGTGCCGCCCCCGCCCGCTCGGACTCGTCGCGGCGATAGCCGCGCAGCGCCATCAGTTCCTCGCTGTAGACCGCCCATCCCTCGATGAACGAGCCGCTGCCGAACACGGCGCGGATCGGCGTCGATGCACGGTGCCGGTTCGAGTGCATCAGCTGCAGCGCATGCCCGGGCATCGCCTCGTGGATCGTCAGATCGTGCAGCAGATGCTTGTTGTACTCGCGGTAGTACGAGGCGACGCGATCGGGTGACCAGTCCTTGGGCGTCGGCGACACCGCGAATTGGGTGGGCAGCGGCTCGGCCTCCAGCGGTCCGGACGGATTGCAGTACGCACCAGCGACTCCCCGGTCGATCTCCGGCATCTCAATGATGTCGATGGGATCGTCGTACACGGTGACCAGATCAAGGTCGCGCACGAACTGCGTGGTGGCCGTCAGCGCGTCGCGACACAGCGGCAAGATCGTTTCGTCGTTGGGAACATCTCGAGCGAGTTCATCGAGCACGGCCTTGACGGTGGACGCGTCGGGCTCGGCCACGTCGGCGAATCGGCCGGCTTCGTCGATGAGCTGCGCGGTGATCCGGTCGAGGTCCTTCTCAGCCCGGGCGAGTAGCGCCTCGGGGACGAAGTCGGTGTCGAGGGTCAGCGCCAGCTTGGCGCGGAACCGATCCGCGCCGAGCCGCGGATCGCGCTCGGCCTCATCGAGCTTGCCGCGCAACCAGTCCTGATGTGCGACGAGGGCGGTGCGTGCCGCGTCGGCTTCGGCGCCGAGCGTGCCACCGGCCTCTGTCGCGAGGTCGGGCAGTGCGGTATCGATCAGCGCGATCGTGCCGTCGAGCTGGGCAATCGCCGTCTCAACGTGCGGGCGAGAGACAGATCCGAGCCGGTCACGCGCCGCCGCGAGATAGGTGGGAATGGCCGATAGTCGGGCCCGTGCCGAGTCAAGTCGCTTGGTGGCTGAGATGAATGGTCGCGACGCGAGCGAGTAGAGCGCCGTGCCTGGGTTGTGCACCATCGGATTCCAGGCCGGTTCGTCGACATCGTCGAGGTCGAGCAGTTCGACGCTGAGTGCGGTCCGCAGCACCTCTGCGTCGATCCGTTCGTCGGGGTCGTCCTCGATGTCGAGGGCATCAAGTGTCGCCAGCTGGACGCGGAGGTCCGCGGCTCGCGCCACGGCCGCGTCGATAGACGGGTTGTCGAGCTCGTGGTCGTGGTTGTGGTCGCCGAGCAGGGTGGCGTCGACCGGATGCGCAGCCAACCAGCGCTCGAGAGTCTCTGCTGCGAAGACCGCGAAGGGTGAACTCACTCGTCAGAGGTTAGTTCCTTGCGCAGCAGCTTGCCCGTGGCATTGCGTGGCAGCTCGCCGATGAACTCCACATCGCGCGGCACCTTGTGCCGGGCCAGCTCGGACTTCACGTGCGCCTTGACGTCGTCCGCGCTCAGGGACGCGCCGTCGTTCAGCACGACGAAAGCTTTGAGCCGCGCACCGAAATCCTCGTCCTTCACGGCGATAACCGCGGCATCGGCGATGTCCTTGTGCTCGAGCAGCAGGTTCTCGACCTCAGCCGGGAAGACGTTCTCGCCACCGCTGACGATCATGTCGTCGTCGCGGCCGTCGATGAACAGCAATCCGTTCTCGTCGAAATGGCCGACGTCACCGGCGGAGAGCAGGCCGTCGATCTCGTCCTTGGACCCGCCGCCCGTGTACCCGGTGAACTTCAGGCCGCTGCCGACGAAGATCCGTCCCGTCTCGTTCGGTTTCGTGATCCTCTTGTCGTTGTCGTCGTAGAGGTGCACCTTGCAGCCGACGGGCACCTTGCCGACCGTCCCCGGCGCCTTCTTCCAGTCCTCTGGGGTGGCCACTGTCGCAACGGCCACCTCGGTCGAGCCGTAGAGGTTGTAGACGACGTCACCGAAGAGCTCCATCGCGTGATTGCCCACCTCGGGCGCGACGGCCGAGCCAGCCAGGAAGATGATCCTCAGCGAGCTCGTGTCGAACTCCTTGATCGCGTCATCGCCAAGTTGCAACAGTCGCTGCAGCATCGTCGGCACCAGCACGAGCGTCTCGCACTTGTATTCCTGGATCGCCTCGAGCGTCTTGCGCGGGTCGAACTTGCGTCGGGTGATCGTCGTCGAGCCGAGCGCGAGCGTGATCAGGAACTGCGACAGACCGGTGCCGTGGAACAGCGGTGCGCCGAAGAAGGTGCGCTCGTTCAGGCCGAGCGGCACCCGATCCAGGAACTGCGCGGCGGCGAACGGCGAGCTGACCTGGCGTGAGGCGCCCTTCGGTGTTCCGGTCGTGCCGCTCGTGAGCAGCACCAGGCCGCCCACCGACTTTGGCCGCGGCAGGTCCTCGGTGCTGGTGGACTCGATCAGCGACTCGAGGGTCTTGTGGTCGGACTCGTCCCCGTCGGTCCAAGCGAGGTAGCGGGGCACGTCCTCGGGAACGTTATTGAGAATCTCGGCGAACTCGACGTCGTAGACGAGGATGTTGGCGCCTTCGCGTTCGACCACCTCGGCGAACTGCGGTTTGGCGAAGCCGGTGTTCATCAGCAGCAGCTTGGCGCCGAGCTTGCCGGCGGCGAACATCGTCTCGACCAGCCCCCGGTGGTCGCGGCAGAGCACCGCGATGACCGAGGTGTCGTCGAGGCCGTCCTCGCCCCACGCGCGGGCCAGGGCGTTGGACCGCTCGTCCAGCTGGCCGAAGGTGAGTTCGCCGATCTCGTCGACCAGGCCGAGGGCGTCGGGGTCGCGGTGCGCGGCGATCCGGATCGCGCCGGCCACCATGCCCCATCGCTTCATGTTCAGCAGCGCGGTGATCATGTCTTGGGGTCGGGTCACCGGGGCCAGGCCGACACGGAAGAGGACGCCCGCTTCTTGCGCGGTGGTGGGCAGGCGGCGTACCTGCTGCCACGCGAGATCCAGGTCGATCTTGGTCATGCAGACTCCCTGCTCGGTCGACGTCCGCTAGAACGTGTTACTACCCGTCACTGCACCGAGCCAACCGTGCCACAGATCCCGCCTCAGAGCTTGGTGAGGTGAATGGGCAGGCCGTCCTTGGGGCGGGGGAGCGAGGTCCAATCGATCGGCATGTCGTAGTCAGGCGCGACCTTCCACCGATGGCCGAGCAGGAGCTGGTGCATCGCGGCCTTGACTTGCATGCCGCCGAAGTGCAGCCCGATGCACTTGTGCACGCCCGTGCCGAACGGGATCCACGCCGCCCGATGCACTTTGTCCTCGCGGCGATGCTCGGCGAAGCGTTCGGGGTCGAAGCGTTGCGGGTCGGGCCAGTACTCGGCCAGGTGATGCGTCCCTTGCATGTTGACCGAGACGAAGGTGTCCGCGGGAACGCGGAACCCCAGGATCTCGGTGTCCTTGACCGTCTTGCGCGCCAGTCCGGGCACCGCGGTGACCAGCCGCATGCACTCACGCATCACCAGGTCGAGCGAGCCGAGCCGGTCGAGGTGGGCGAAGGCGAGCGTCGGCATCCCGACTGCGAGCGATTCGGCGCGGCAGCGCTCCTGCCAGTCGGGGTGCTTGGCGAGGTAGTACGCCATTGTCGTCATCGTGATCGTCGTGGTGTCGTGCGCGGCCATCAACAGGAAGATCATGTGGTTGACGATCTCGTCGTCGCTGAACCGGGTGCCGTCCTGGTCCGAGCGGGCCTGGCATAGCGCGCTGAACAGGTCCCCGTCGTCGCTTGCGCGTTTCGCGGCAATGCCTGGGTAGAGGAACCGCTCGAGCACCTTCCGCCCGACCAGGCCGCGAGCCCATCGCCCGCCGGGGATCGGGAACCGGATCACCGCCGTGCCGGCGCGCACGCAATCGGCGAACGCGCGGTTGAGCCGGTCAGCCTCCGGGCCGAGCTCGAGGCCCATGAAGGTGCGCGTGGCGATGTCGAGGGTCAGCTGTTTGAGCGCCGGGTAGATCTTGAAGTTCCGCTGCGTCGGCCAGGTCGAGAGGCCTTCGGCCAGCGTCGCATTCATCGGCTCGAGATAGCCGGCCAGCCGTTCGGAGGTGAATGCCTGCTGCATGATGCGGCGGTGCCGGTGATGCTCGTCGAAGTCGAGCAGCATCAGGCCGCCGTGGAAGAACGGGCCGATCAGCGACGACCAGCCCGGACCGTTTGCGAATGCGTGGTCACGGTTCTGCAGCACGACGTTGGCCGCTTCGGGGCCTTGCACGGTGACGTACTTGAGCCCGAACGCGCGCATCCAGGAAACCGGGCCGTACTTGTCGTAGCGGTCGCGCGAGTTGTAGAGCTTGCCGGACAGGACATCGAGCGTGTAACCGATCAACGGCAGCCCGCCGTCGCCGGGAACGTCGCGTAGCTCTTGGACGGCCACGGTTTCGACCCTATTCTGATAACACTCGTTGTCAATATCGGGGGTGCGATGGCGCGGCCGTACCGCGGGGTGGAACTCGTCGACCGGGTCGCCGCGCGTCGCGAGACCCTGATCGAGAGCGCGCTGGACTGCCTGCACGGCGACGGGCTCTCGGGAGTCGGTGTGCGTTCGATCTGCGCGCGAGCCCGGCTCACTCCGCGGTACTTCTACGAGAGCTTTGCCGATCTGGACGAGCTGCTTGTCGCGGTGGTCGATGCGGTGGCGGCCGAAGTGGCGGCCCGCGCGGTGACGGCCGTTGCGGTGGCACCGGACGATCTGGCCGGGCAGGTGCGGGCGGCCGTGGCGGCTGGGTACGGCGTCGTCGCGACCGATCCGCGCAAGGCCAGCGCGCTGCTGGTCGCCGCGGCCGGACGCGGACCACTGGCCGAGCGCCGGGCGCAGATCGTGGTCGAGTACGCCGAGCTTGCGCTGCAGCACCTGCCTGCGCTGAGCACGACCGGCGATCGCCGCGCGGCCACCGCAACGGCGCTGTTCCTCGTCGGCGGGGCGGGCGAGCTGATCGCGGCGGTGCTCTCCGGGCGGTTGCGCCTCTCGCGCGGCCAGGTGGTCGACAAGCTCACCGCCCTCTGGGTAGCCGCCCTGTCCGCCTGACCGCCCGCTTTGCCCCGCGTACACGCGCTGTCGAGCGCGATTTAGCTGCACACGCGGGGCAAGGCAGCTGTTGCCTAAGAAGTGAATCAGTGCTTCAGTTCTTAGTGTGGTGTATCGACGCACGCCCGGGGTGCAGGCTCGCCTGGACGCCCAGCGCGCCCGCCTCGTCGCGGCGGCGACCCAGCAACTCGCCGAGCAGGGTTACGCCGGCTGCTCGGTCGCTGCGGTTGCGCGCCGGGCCGGTGTCGCATCCGGGACGGTGTACAACCACTTCGACGGCAAGGCCGAGCTGGTCGCCGAGGTCTTCTGCACGCTCGTCAGCCGCGAGGTCGCGGCGGTGCGCACCGCGGTCGAGGCAGCCGACGACACGACGACCCGAGTCACTGCCTTCGCCGAGACGTTCGCGCTGCGCGCGCTCAAGTCACCACGGCTCGCCTTCGCGTTGCTGGCCGAGCCGGTCGATCCGGCCATCGAGGAGCTCCGCCTGGCGTTCCGAGTCGCCTTCCGCGACATCGCCGCCACCGCGATCGCTGCCGGCGTGTCCGCGGGCGAGCTGCCGGCGCAGGACGCGCGGGTCGTCGCCGCCGCGATCGTCGGTGCGATCGGCGAGGCGCTGGTAGGTCCGCTCAGCGGCACTCCCGATCCCGCCGTGGTCGCCACCCTCGTCGCCTTCGCACTGCGCTCGTTAGGAGTACGCCATGCCGTCCACGCCGTCCACACATAACGTCACCAACCAGGTGCCGCCGCTGATCGGCTCGGACATCTCGAGCTTCCCGGCGCTGATCGAAGGGCTGCACCGCGAAGGTGCCGGGTGGGCCGAGGACGAGGTGCGCGGCCTCGGCGCCCTCGCCAATGGTGAGACCGCGCAGGAGTGCGGCCGACTGGCCAACGAACACCCACCAGCCCTGCGCAGTCACGACCGGTACGGCAACCGCATCGACGAGGTCGAGTACCTGCCGCAGTACCACGAGCTGATGCGCGTGGCTGTCGACCGGGGCCTGCACGGCACGCCGTGGCGCGACGACACCGCGGGTGCCCACGTCGCGCGCGCGGCCAAGCTGATGGCGTGGGGCGTGTCGGATGCCGGCCATCTGTGCCCGATCTCGATGACCTACGCAGTGGTTCCCGCGCTGCGCACAACTCCCGAGCTCGCCGCGCAGTACGAGCCGCTGCTCACCAACCGCGAGTACGACCCGGGACTGCGCGCGCCGCTCACCAAGCGCGGCCTGATCGCCGGCATGTCGATGACCGAGAAGCAGGGCGGGTCGGACGTGCGCGCGAACACGACCACCGCGAAGCCGACCAGCGACGGCAGCTACCGCCTGGTCGGTCACAAATGGTTTACGTCGGCGCCGATGTCCGACCTGTTCCTGACCCTCGCCCAGGCACCGGGCGGGCTGTCGTGCTTCCTCGTGCCCCGAGTGTTGCCCGATGGCACGCGCAACGCGTTCTTCCTGCAGCGGCTCAAGGACAAGCTCGGCAACAGGTCCAATGCATCGGCTGAGGTCGAGTACGACGATGCCGTCGGTTGGCTGGTCGGTGAAGCGGGACGGGGCGTGCGCACCATCATCGAGATGGTCAACATGACCCGGCTCGACTGCGCGCTCATGGCGGCCGGCGGCATGCGCATCGGCACCGCGCACGCAGTGCATCACGCAACGCATCGCAGCGTCTTCGGGAAGAAGCTGATCGACCAACCGGCAATGGTGAACGTGCTGGCGGATCTGGCCGTCGACTCCGAGGCGGCGACCACGGTCGTCATGCGGCTGGCCGGCGCGGTTGACCGCGCCTGTCGCGGCGACACTGCCGAAGCGGCCTTCCGCCGGGTCGGTCTGGCCGTCACGAAGTACTGGCTGTGCAAGCGCTGGTCGACCCACGCGGCCGAGTCGCTGGAATGCCTCGGCGGCAACGGTTACGTCGAGGAGTCCGGCATGCCCCGCCTGTACCGCGAGGCGCCGCTGGTCTCGATCTGGGAGGGTTCGGGCAATGTCGCCGCGCTCGACACGTTGCGCGCCATGGTGCGCGAGCCGGCGGCGATCGAGAGCTTCTTCGGCGAACTCGATCTCGCCACCGGCAGCGATGCGCGCTACGACGACGCCTTGGCGATGCTGCAGAAGGAGTTCAGCGACACCGACCACCTTGAGTACCGGGCCAGGCACGTCGTCGAGCGGATGGCGATGCTGCTGCAGGGCGGGCTTTTGCTGCGGCACGGCAATCCGGCGGTCGCCGACGCGTTCGTCGCCTCGCGCCTCGCGCGCGACTGGGGTGTCGCGTACGGGACGCTGCCGACCGGGCTGGACACCGGCACCATTCTCGACCGCGCGGCGATCAGCCGATAGCCGCAGCTCCTGGGCCGGACAGCTCCGCCGCGCGCGCCTGCCGTCCCGTCAGCAACAGCAGCAGCGCGGCGATCTCGCCACGCACGGCGGCACCCTCGCCGCGCGCCCAGCCGGTGTCGATCGCCTCGAATCGCAATCCGCGCAGCCGGCGCCGCGCCCGGTACGGGAAGCCCATCGTCCACACCCGGTCGGCTGCCGCGGCCGCAGCGTCGATCGGCATCGGCCGGATCGTCCCGAGCGGGACCGCGACATCCTGCCCGTGGACGAGGACGTCGACGAGCGGATCGAGGTAGGACGTGCCCGGCACGTGCCGGCGCGATCCAGCCAATGCTCTGATCTCGGCGGCGAGCTCCTTCGGCGATTTGCGGTACCGGCGCGCGACATCGCGCACCATCCGGTTGAAGCTGCCGCCGGCGCGCACGAAGCCAACCGTGATCGCGCCAGGCCCGATGTGGGAGAGCGCGAGATGTGCCGCGACATCACGCACCGTCCACCCCGGACACAGCGATGCGGCCAGCCACTGGTCCGGCGTCAACGTGTCGAGGAAGTTGGCGAGACTGATGCGTTCGGCATCGATCGCCGCCCACACCTGGTCGCGGTCCATGAACCCTTCCTACCCGGATTGCCGCTGATCAGCCCAGGTCGGGTACCGCGACGGCGACGGCGTGGTCGAGGCGGCGCGACCAGCCGCGGCGGGCGCGCACCCAACCGGTCACCCGGCACGCCGCGTAGATCGCGAACGAGATCGTCGTGATGTACGGGCTGACCGGGATGCCGTCGGCGCCGAGCGAGATGAGTATGCCGCCGACGGTCGCCGTCGTCGCGAACAGCACGGACAGCACCGGCACGAGCACCGGCGAGGCGGTGATCCGCATTGCGGCGGCGGCCGGCGTGCACACGATCGACAGCACGAGCAGCGCACCGACCACCGGAATCGACACGGCCACGGTCACGCCGAGCAGCAGCATGAACAGCGGGGACAGCAGCCGCACGGGGACTCCGCGCGCGGCTGCTGCCTCAGGATCTGTGCTGGCGAAGGTGAGCGGCCGCCAGATGATCGCAAGCGCCACGACGACGATCGATCCGGTCCAGATGAGGTATCCGAGATGCACGGTGTCGACGGCGACCACCTGGCCGAGCAGCGAGCCGAACTTGTTCGCCGTCCGCCCGTTATACAGGCTCAGGAACAGCACGCCGAGGCCGAGACCGAACGGCATCAGCACGCCGATGATCGAGTTGCGTTCGCGGGCGCGCACACCGAGCAGGCCGATGATCACCGCGGCCACGAGTGAGCCGATGATCGACCCGAGTGCGATGCTCACGCCGCCGAGCAGGGCGGCGGCCGCGCCGGCGAAGGACAGCTCGGAGATGCCGTGCACCGCGAACGGCAGGTCGCGCATCATCACGAACGTGCTGATCAATCCGCACACCACGCCGAGGATGACGCCGGCGATCAGGGAGTTGTGGACGAGCGGCAACAGCTGGCCGTAGTCACGAAAATCGAAGATCCGCTGCCACGTACTCACGTCGGCACCGCGGCGTCGTGATCATGGGTGTGCACGTGGATATCCGGGACGCCGGCGACGATGATCCGGTCGGCGGAGCGCAGCACCTCAACCTGCATGCCGTACAGCGCGCTGAGCGTGTCGGAGGTCATCACCTCATCGACAGTGCCGACCCGGAACCGCCCGCCGGCCAGGTACAGCACCCGGTCGACGTAGGGCAGGATCGGGTTGATCTCGTGGGTGACGAATACGACCGCGGTGTCGTGCGACCGGCGCCGCTGGTCGAGCAGCGCAGTGATCGCGGCCTGGTGGTTGAGGTCGAGGGACAGCAATGCCTCGTCGCACAGCAGCAGTTGCGGATCGGTGGCGAGCGCCTGGGCCATCCGGACCCGCTGCTGCTCACCGCCGGACAGCACCCCGACGGGCAGGTCGGCGTACGCGGTCGCGCCAACCGACGCGAGTGCCTGTTCGAGTACGCGGCGTCGCGACCGGCTCGGCCAGCCGATGCCCCAGCGGTGCCCGTCGATGCCCTGGCCGACCACGTCGAGCGCACGCAGCGGGGTGAGCGGGTCGATGCGGCGCTGCTGGGGGACGTAGCCGATGAGCCGGCTGCCGCGCCGGGCCGGCTGGCCGCCGACCACCACCCGTCCCGAACTGAGTGGCTGCAAGCCGAGGATGGCCTGCAGCAGGCTCGTCTTGCCCGATCCGTTCGCGCCGAGCACGGCGAGGAACTCACCGCGTTCGACGGCGAGGTCGAGGTGCGACCAGAGCACCCGATCGCCGTACGCGAGCGCGGCGTCGTGCAGTTCGAGCACCGGAGTCATGCCGCCAGCGCCGATCGCACCGCGGCCAGGTTGGCGCGCATCCAGGACAGGTAGGTCGTACCGGCCGGCAGCGTCTCGGTCACCGCGACGGCCGGCACGTGGTGTGCACGTGCGTCGGCGAGAACCTGGGTCGTCTCCGGGCCGGACGTTTGCGCGTTGTAGACCAAGGCATGCACCGCCCCGGACGCGAACAGGTTGAGCGTCTTCTGCAAGACACTGGCCGAGACTCCGGTGCCGTTCTCGACCGCGTCGCTGAACGCCGCCGGTGTCTTGTTGACCAGGCCGCAGGCCTGCAGCAGGTAAAGCGGGACGGGTTCGGTGATCGCGACGCCGTCCCCGGCGAATTTGGCGCGAATGGCCGCCTCGATGCGTTCCAGCCCGTGCAACCGATCGATGAATGTTGCCGCGTTGTGCGCGAACGATGTGGCGTGGGCGTGATCGCGTCGTCCGAGCACGCTGCTCAGCCGGATCGCGAGCTTGGCGATCGTGGCGAAGTCGTACCAGACG
>DASRSG010000112.1:0-52579 GCA_035656595.1 Jatrophihabitantaceae bacterium
CTGGTCGCGACGCAGGGCAGCGCGGCGATCTGGCTGTTGGGAATCGGCCTGCTGCTTTCCTGGGCAGCCGCACCCGGTTGGACCGAGTTGACGCTGATGTGGCCGGATCGAGTCGGCGGTATCGCCGCGACCTGCGCCGAGGCGTTCCGCCGCTACAACCCCGTGCTCGCCAACTTGACCGGCGTCTGTTACTGGTGGGGCTGGGTACCTACCTGCGGGCTGACTGCGTTGCTGTCCTCACAGGCCTTGCACGACTGGTATCTGCCCGCAGTGCCGGTCACCGCGATGGCAGTCGGAATCGTCGTCGCGTTCGCGGTGCTCAACCTGACCGGCATCGCCAGGGTGTCCTGGGTGGTGAAATACATTGCCGCCGGCGCTGCCTCGCTCGCACTACTCAGCGCGGTGTTGCCGCTGCTGCACGGCGACGTCGACGGATCGCGAGCGACCTCGTGGCACCTGCTCTCACCGTTCCACGGCGTGTTCGGCGGCATCTCCAGCGCGATGGCCGGTTTGTACCTGATCGGTTTCGCCGCCCCGGCCTTCGAGGCCGCGACGTGTCACGTCGGCGAGATGCGCGATCCGGCTCGCTCGTTGCCGCGCGCAATGGCTGCCAGCGCGGTGATGGCCGGACTGTTCTTCCTCGTGCTCCCCGCCACCTGGCTGGGCATCTTCGGCAGCGCAGGTCTCGGCGATGCGAGCCGAGCGGGCCTCGCGCACCTGCTCGGCCCGACGTTCGTCCCGCTGTTCGGCGGACTGGCCAAGAGCGCCGCGATCTGGTTCCTCGTGCTGAACATGTTCCACGGCACGCTTCAACCGCTGGCCGGCGCTTCGCGAACCCTCTCGCAGCTGTCCGAGGACGGGCTCCTGCCGCGCCTGGTCGGGCTGCGTAACCGCTTCGACGCACCCCACGTTGCGATCGTCCTGACAGCTGGCATGGCGATCGCATTCCTGCTCGTCGGCGACCCGTTGTGGATGATCGCCGCCGCGAACTTCACCTACCTGATCAGCATCGCGTTGCCGAGCGTCGCGGTGTGGCTGTTACGTCGCGACGATCCAGATCGCGAACGGCTCTGGCGAGCACCTAAGGGCACCGTCACGCTCGGCCTGTTCGCTGCCGGGGCATGGCTCGTAGCGACCGTGCTCGGGTTCCGTCAGTTCGGAATGCCGGTCGTGCTGTCCGGCCTGGCCTTGGCGTATTCCGGATCGCTCTTTTACCTGTGGCGCCGATTCACCGATTTGCGCAGCGAGCGACGAGAGGGCAAGGGCCGCAGCCTGCACGTCAAGCTGACCGGCGCCATGCTTGCAGTGATGGTGCTCGACGGTGCCGGCTACCTGCTCGCGGTGACGTCCAGCGGCCACAGCAGTCCGGCTCGCATCGCCCTGCTTGAAGACATATTCGTCGCGGTGGCCTTGGTGTCCATCGGCGTCGGGCTCGTGCTGCCCGGCATGATCGCGCACTCGGTAACCCAGGTTGCCGACGCTGCGAACGAACTGTCTCTCGGGACGCTCACCGAACTCACCCACGCGATGGAAGCGCTCGGTCGCGGCGATCTTGATCAAGCTCGCGCCACGCAACAGGTGACGCCGGTGATCGTGCACAGCCGCGACGAGGTCGGCGCGATGGCTGCGGCCTTCAACCACATGCAGGACGAGATCAGCCGTGCCGCTCGCGCACTCGACGGTGCACGCGAAGCGCTGAGCCGTTCGCGCGGCGACCTCGAATACCTGGCCACCCACGACTCGCTCACCACCCTGCCCAACCGCCGGCACGCCAAGGACGAGGTGGAACGGCTCATCGCCGAGTGCGTTGTCGCCGGTCGCCGCTGCGCTGTCGTGGCGCTGGACCTCGACGGGTTCAAGTACATCAACGACAGCCGCGGCCACGCCGTCGGAGATGACGTGCTCACCCATGTCGCGGATCTCTTCCGCGCCCAACTGCGGCCTTCGGACTTCATCGGCCGGGTAGGCGGCGACGAATTCGCCGCAGTGCTACCCAACATAAGCGCCGACGAGGCGCAGCTGGTCATCTTCCGCCTGCTCGAAGCGCTGCGGTCCGAGGCAATCGTCGTCCAGAACGGGCGTGCTGTGCGGGTGACCGCCAGCGCCGGCATGGCGTTCCTCAACCCCACCGAACCGCAAACCGCGGCCGACCTTCTGGTCGAAGCCGACGTTGCGATGTATCAGGCGAAGGACAGCGGTCGCGATCGGCTCGCCATCTACTCGACCGGAGATCTCAGACAGGCCGACCTCCGAGGCCGGCACACCTGGGTCGACCGGATTCAGGACGCCCTCGAGCACGACCAATTCGTCCTGCAGGCCCAACCGATACTCAACCTGCACACCGGAACCGTGGATCGCTACGAAGTGCTGTTGCGCATGATCGGCCTCGACGGCGTTCTCATCCCGCCCGGCGACTTCCTTCCGGCCGCAGAGCGATCCGGCCTGATCGGCCAGATCGATCAATGGGTCATCGTGGAAACCTGCCGCATGCTCGCCGAGCAACAGCACGCCGGTCGCGACACTCACCTCTCGGTGAACCTTTCCGGAACGTCCATGGGCGAACCGACGATGCTCGCGCTCATCCAACGCGAACTGGCGAACCTACCGCGCCGCGGCGGACTGACCATCGAAGTCACCGAAACGGCAGCGATCACCGACATCGATCGCGCGCGATCCTTCGCCGATCACTTGGAGACGCTCGGCTGCGAATTCGCGCTCGACGACTTCGGCGCCGGCTACGGCTCCTTCTACTACCTCAAGCACCTGCCGTTCGACTATCTGAAGATCGACGGCACCTTCATCCGCGATCTGCTCACCGATCGGGCCGATCAGGTGTTGGTTCGTTCCCTCGTACACATCGCCCGTGAACTGGGCAAGCACACCGTCGCCGAGTTCGTCGAAGACCAAGCAACCCAGGACAAGCTTCGTGAGCTCGGTGTCGACTATGCCCAGGGCTACCACGTCGGCCGGCCGGCAGCACTCAACACCCACCAGGGTGCTTTCGCGGCCGCGCTAACGACCCGGTCAGCGGCGAGCTGACGAGCGGGCGGGACGTCGTCGCGACGAGTTGCCCGGACGGCTGCTTGTCGTGCGCGGAGCAGCGGGACGCGACACCGGCACATCGATCGCCTCACCGGACGCGGCAAGCGCGCGCACGTCCGGATGTCCCGAACTGACCGAGCTGACCTGCGCCTTGACCTGCGCGGTCCGGTGCAGTTGGGCGAGTTGGGCAACCTGCTCGGGCTCGACCAGGCTGAGCACCGTGCCGGACGCACCGGCGCGCGCCGTCCGTCCCGAGCGGTGCAGGTAGTCCTTGTGGTCCTTCGGCGGATCGAAGTGCACGACGAGATCGACATCATCGACGTGGATTCCGCGCGCGGCAACATCGGTGGCAATCAGCACCCGGGCCTGCCCGGATGCGAACGCGTCCAAGGCGCGACGTCGCTGGTTCTGATTGAGGTTGCCGTGGATCGCGCCCGCATCGACCCCACGAGCACGCAGTTGACGGGCCAACCGGTCGGCACCGTGCTTGGTGCGGACGAAGAAGAGCGTGCGCGCCGGGCGGACCGCTATCTCGGCTGCCACGGCGAGCTTGTCCTGACGTGCCAGCCGGAAGACCCGGTGCTGCATGTCAGCAGCGTTCGTGTTGTCAACGGCATGGAATGCCGGGCGTTGCAGGTAGCGCGACGCGAGCTTGTCGACATCGCCGTCAAGCGTGGCCGAGAACAACATGCACTGCCGGTTGCTCGGCGTTGCATCGAGGATCTGGCTGACTGCCGGCAGGAAACCGAGGTCGGCCATGTGGTCAGCCTCGTCGATGACGGCCACGCTGATCTCGCGCAGGTTCGTGTCCCGGCGGTTGAGCAGATCGAGCAAGCGACCCGGCGTAGCAACGATGATGTCGACGCCGCGCCGGAGTTCGGCGATCTGTCTCGACATCGATGCGCCGCCGACCACCACGAGCACGCGCAAGCCGACCACTCGCGCAGCGGGCTCGATCGCGCTCGCCACCTGATCGGCGAGTTCACGCGTCGGGACGAGCACGAGACCGCGCGGCGCTTTGGCCGGGGCGCTCTTGCTGAGCCGGACGACGAGCGGCAGACCGAAGGCGAGAGTCTTTCCCGAACCGGTCTGCGCGCGGCCGAGAATGTCGCGTCCGGCAAGGGCGTCCGGCACGGTGCGCGCCTGGATTGGACTCGGCCGGGTGATCCGCGCCTCAGTCAGCGCATTCACGATGCCTTGCGGCAGGCCCAATGCGGCGAAGTCGGCGATGTCGGGCAGCGGCCGTTGCATCGCAGCCGCGAGATCGCTGTCGGTTCGGCCGCCAGTCGAGCGAACGCGGGCAGGTGCAGAGGACGGACGGGGTCCGCTCGACGGCCGGCGGCGACGGCCGCTCGAGCGCGGCGCATGGTGGGAACTTTGTACGGGCATGGAGATTCCTAGAGCTAGGCAGGCCGCTGAGAGAAGGGCCTGTCCGCTAGGAGAAACCAAAGTCGTGCAGCCACGCGGAATTACTCATCCGCGAGAGGCGCGGCAAGATCGCCGCTCACCTCCACAGTACACGTCATCGCCTGCAAGCTTCAGCCGATGCTGATCAGTTCCATCACATCGTCGGCTGGTAATGGTCCGTCGATCACGGCGCCGACTCTGGTTTCCAGCAGGTCGGCTGCCCCGCCGTACAAGGACAGAAAGGCCGTGTCTGCCGCGTCGCGGCCGGTGGCTATGCGCACCAAACTCGCGCGCGGTGCAAGCAGTGTCGCGTCGACGACTCGCCACGCACCGTCGATCGCCGCCTCGGCAACTGCGTGAAAGTCCATCGGATCAAGACCCGGCGCATACACCGCCGCAAGCCGCGCCGGAACGTCCAGCGCGCGCAGCAACGCGACGACGAGGTGCACGTAGTCGCGGCACACCCCGCGCCGCGACAGCAGGGTGTCCACCGCGCCGTCGGTCGGACCACTGCTGCCCGGAACGTAGTCGAGTCGCGAACCGACCCAGGACGACACCGCAGCAAGCAACTCCGCGCCTCCGCTGATGCCGGCGAACTCGGCCTGCGCAGTCGGCGCGAGCCGATCCGACTCGGCATACCTGCTGGGCCGCAGGAACCGGATCGAATCGGCCACGGTGACGGGCGTGGCGCTGATGCCATCACGCACGGTGGCGCGATAGCCCACCTCGATGCGCCCTGCCGGGGCCCGCATCAGGTGCACCCGGCCCTCCGGCGTGGCCACGTCGTCGACGTCGAGCGCCCGGCCGTTGCAGGTGACGGTTAGCGACTCGTCGAGTTGCTCTGCCGACGCCCCGTCCACCGCCACTTGCACCATCGCGCGTAACGGCTGGTGTACGTCGAACACGAGGCTGGCTTCGACGTGCCGGGTCGCAATCACCGGCTAAGTATCAAGGACGCGCGGTGAGCTAGTGGACGCGCTTGGTCGAACCCACCAACACGACCTGCCCGGACGAGTTCTCGCCACCGCCCACACGTTGGCGGGTAACGGTCAGGGTCGGGAACTTGTCGGGCGGTACGCCGGCCCACAGAGTGACGTCCTTCGGCTGGTTGAACGTGCCGATGGGGACGAGGACGCCGGCCGCGTTCTTCAACCATGCCTCGTAGTACGCCCCGTTGTCCCGGCGCGGCAGCCCGGTGGCGCTGATCTGGATCCGCCATCCGCCGACCGTCTTGGTAAGCGTTGCCTGCCCCGCCGCATTGGGAGCGAGCGGCGTGGCGGTGAGCGCGGCCGCGAACTGCTCGGGCGCACTGGTCGACCCGGCAAGGTTGACGCCGACAGTTATCCCGACGGCGAGCAACACCGCGGCCGCGGCGGCCAGGATCGCGTACCGAAGCCGCTTCGACCGGCGCAGCGCCAGGTCCGTCACCTCGGCGACTGGCGTAGGTGCGGTCTCGGGGCCGGCGGCGGCGGCTGCGCTGATGCCGTCGACAACGCGCTGCTGCAGGCTGGGATCGGGATCGGCCCACATCGACGGATCGGCGAGCAGGTTGCGCAGATCCTCGAGCTCAGCTCGCTCAGCAGCATCGAGAGAAGCTACGTCGTCGCCAGCGAGATAGGCGATCCGGTCGTCGTCATTCATGGGACTCAGCTCCTCTCTGCCCGAATCGTTCCCGATCGCTGGATTCAACATCATCTCGCAGGTGCCCGAGCAGGCCCATCAAGCGACGATGCGCGCGATGGGTGCGCGACTTCACGGTGCCCACCGGGATGTCGAGGCGCGCTGCGATCTCACTCTGTGTCAATCCGCCGAAGTGCTGCATGCGCACCAGCTCTTGCTCGTCATCGGGCAGCGAGTCGACTGCGCGGCGAACCTCCCAAACGTCGTAGATCTGCTCGGCCGACGGTGGCGGAGTGGCTAACAGTGCCTCCGCGTCATCGATGTTGCCCTGGTTGCGATGCCGCTGGGACTGACGGTGAACATCGATCGCCACGCGTCGGGCAATGGTCGCCAACCATGGCCCCAACGCTCGCGCCGGATCGAAGCGCTCCGACGAGCGCCACGCCTGCAGGAAGGTCTGCTGCGTCGCATCCTCGGCAAGCCCTCGGTCGCCAAGCACCTTGAACGCGACGGAGAAGACCAATCGGCCGTAGGTCTGGTAGACAGCGCGCACCGCATCCGGGTCGCCGGTGGCGAACTCCGCGGCCAGCTGGGCATCGCCCATCACCACCGTCGTCACGTTACCCGCCTCGGCATCATCAGTGCACTGCAATCAGCCTGCGTCCTAAGTACGCAACGAACATGGTGTGTGGTTCGCCGAAATTGGTGAGAACCGTTCGCGGCAGTCTCCCCGTACCCCCTCCAAGCGTCGATTGGTCGACGCCCCCCCATGACTCTCGGAGGTAGAAATGAAGCTCTCGAACACGAAGGCCGGCGCTCTCATCGGACTGGCTGCGGTAGTGATGGGCGGCGCGAGCGCTGTCGCGGCAACCAGCTCGGCGAAGCCGTCGAACGAGGAGACCGCCTTCTCACTCGTCCGGTCGGCGGGATCGGTCACTGCGGGCTGCCTGGTGCATGCCGGTGCACGGGTGCACATCAAGGGCCACGGTGCGGTCGAGACCATGACGATCGACGCGCACGGGCTGCCGAAGAACACCGACTTCGACACGTTCATCACCCAACTTCCCAATGCGCCGTTCGGCATCTCGTGGTACCAGGGCGATCTCGAGACCGACAAGCACGGCAACGCGCACCAGAGCTACGTCGGACGATTCAGCGTCGAAACCTTCGCGGTCGCTCCGGGTTCAGGTCCCGCACCGGTCGTGCACACCAGCCCGATCGCGGACGCGAGCACGAACCCGGCATTCGCGCCGGTGCACGAATACCACGTCGGCGTCTGGTTCAACTCGGCCAAGGATGCCGCTGCCGCCGGCTGCGCGAACACCGTGACGCCGTTCAACGGTGAGCACAACGCCGGACCGCAGGCGCTGAGCACGCGTCAGTTCGCCGACGCGCGCGGCCCCCTGCGTCGCGTCAAGTCCTAGCACGGTGGAGGGAGTGGCCACGGAGACCGCGAGGTCTGCGTGGCCACCGCCCTTTGCGCCGTCCTGATCATGTGTCGCTGCTGGGTCCAGCGCGTATCGCTGCATGATCACGACCGATGACAGGTCAGACGGCGCGCAGGCGTAGCGAGAACGAAGTCGGTTCGGCGAGCAGGCGGTATTGCGGCAACACGCCCGGGCCGCACGATGCGGAACCCAGGCCGTGTTGCGCCTTGTCGAGGTTGATCCAGACCCGGTCGTCTCGCGCCAGCTCGTTCGGATGGCGAGCGCGATCCAGTGCCTCGCTCGACCACCGGCGCACCGCCATGTCTACGGTCGGCTCACCCTCGATGCGCAGTCCCGCGCCCTGCGGATCGGTGACCTGCATCCAGCGCACGCCAGCGCGATTGCCGTTCTCCTGCGGGAACACGTACGGCGTCAGCAACTCGTCGATGCTGACGGCGAAACGTCCGACCCGAGCCGCTCGCCTGCTGTCGGCATAGCTCTCCCCCGGTCCCAAGCCGTACCACTCGACGTTGCTGAGTTCGGCGGCGGCGTGCATGCGGAGCCCCACCCGCGGTAGCGGGCACGGCCAGACACCATCCGGGTTCAGCTCGACGACGAGCCGCAGCACGTCACCGTGTGCCGTCCACCGGTAGACGACGTCGAACCCGAGTCGCGTGGCGGCGGGCGCAACCCTGGCGCGGATCACCAGACCGCCAACGAGTTCGACGCGCTCGACGCGATGACGCATGCGGTCCAAGCCGAGTTCGCGCCAGGTGACCTCGATCGGATCGCGGGCGAATGCCCGCTCGTTGTCGATCGGCGCACGCCACACGTCCAGCCGCGGACTGCCGACGTCGATGTCACCGATCTTGAGCAGCGCACCGGTGGACGCATCGAAGATGCCGGCGCCGAGCCGCACCTCGGTGTCACCAGATACCGCGCGCAGCGTGGGAACCCACTCCGTCGTCGCCGGAACGTGGATCGCGACCTGACCGAACGCAACCTCATGCCCGTCCGGTGCCCATGCCGTGTCCTCGGCGAGGACCGCGGCGATGGTGAGCCACGATTCACCAGAGACGGGCGAGAGGTCCGGCAACGGCAATGTCGCTGAATCGCCGGGCTCGACGGCAGGCACCGCCAAGGTGCCGCTCTCGACCACATCCCCTTCGACGCTATGACTCCACTCGAGGCGAAGATGCGAGAGATCTCGTACTTCGTAGTGGTTCTCGATGACCAGACCCGCGTCCGAACTCGCAATCCGAACGGGCGCGAAAACTTGCTTGAGTTCGAGCAGGCCTGGTGACGGCGTGCGGTCAGGAAATAGCAAACCATCGGCGACGAAGTTCCCGTCGTGCAACTCCTCGCCGAAGTCACCGCCGTAGCCGTAGAACTCACCGTGCTCGTCATGCGTGCGTAACCCGTGATCGATCCATTCCCAGATGAAGCCGCCCTGGCATCTCGGGTACTTCTCGAACAGCGCCTGGTACTCGGACAGCCCGCCCGGTCCGTTCCCCATGGCGTGGCTGTACTCGCACAGGATGAACGGCATCGCGCGGCGTCGCGCGTCCAACACCGGATCCGACAGTGCCTCCTCGACACCCCGGCCGATCTCGTCGACCTCGGCATGCGAGGCGTACATCCGGCTGTACACGTCGACGTAGCGGCAGGTCCAGTCTCGCTCGTAATGCAGCGGACGGGACGGATCGCGCGTTCGCGACCAATCCGCCATCACGCCGAGGTTCTGCCCGGCCCCGCTCTCGTTGCCCAGCGACCACATGATGACGCTGGGATGGTTCTTGTCACGCTCCACGGTGCGCTGCATCCGCAGCAGCAACTCGTCGCGCCAGCGCGGGTCTTCGGCCGGGTTGTCAGCGATGATCGGCGAGCCGTCGGCCGTCGGCGGGGCAGGCTCGTCGGCGAAGAATCCGTGCGTCTCGAGATCGCACTCATCGATGACGTAGAGGCCGTACTCGTCGCACAGCTCGAGAAAGCTCGGGTGCGGCGGGTAATGGCTGGTACGCACCGCGTTGATGTTGTGCCGCTTCATCAGCAACACGTCGGCCAGCATCGTCTCGGCACTGACCGTGCGACCTGCGTCGGGATCGAACTCGTGGCGATTCACACCGCGGAACAGCACGCGCCGGCCGTTCACCGTCAGCACCCCGTCGGAGATCTCGACAGTGCGGAACCCGATCCGTGTCGTCACGGTCTCCGTCGGCGTGCTGAGAACCGCTGTGTAGAGCCGCGGCACCTCGGCTGACCACGGCTCAACGCGGTCGAGCTGGACGGTTTGACCCGCGGGGCCGTCTACCCCGAGTTCCTCGACCCGCACCGACACCGCCCCGTCGGCCTCGACGCGCAACTCGCCTCGTCCGCTCTGCGAGTCGTAGGCGGCGTGCACGAAGAAGTCATCGATGCCGCCCTTGGGTCGCCGCAACACAGTGACGTCGCGGAAGATCCCGGACAGCCACCACATGTCCTGGTCCTCGAGGTAGCTGCCCGACGACCATTGATGCACCCGGACGGCAAGCAGGTTGGGTTCGGAGCGATGTACGACTGCGGAAACATCGAACTCCGCGGCCAACCGGCTGCCGGACGTGACGCCGACCTCGTGCCCGTTGAGCCAGACTCGCGCGCACGAATCGACCCCGTCGAAGCGGAGCACTACCGGGTCGGTATCCCACGACGCAGGGATCTCGAAGCTGGTGCGATAGTCGCCCGTCGGGTTTTCCTGCGGGACGCGCGGTGGATCGATCGGAAACGGATACCGGACGTTGGTGTAGATCGGGCGGCCGAAACCGTGCAGTTGCCATAGCGACGGGACGGGCAGGTGAGCCCAGCTCGAGTCGTCGTAGTGCGGCGTCGCGAACTCGGTGCGATCCTGATCGGACGCGCTGTAGCGGAATCGCCACATTCCGTTGAGGTTCAGCTGGTCGGCATCCGAACGAGCCCAAGCACGCGCACCCGCCAACCCGCGTGACGGCTGGAACTGCTCCCAGTATCGGTCGACCGCAGTACTCAACATCGCTCCTCTGGTCTGGGTGCACCTAGCCAATCACGCTCGGCGCAGCCACCGTTCGCATAGGGTCGCGCTCGTGCATCCGCTCGCCACACTTCTCGAGGACGCGATCGAAGGTCGGTTCCCGCCCGCGGACGGTGGCTGGCACCGGGTCCCACCGTGGCGCGATGGGGTTGAAGCCGTCCTGGCCTTCACCGGGCACGCCGTGCTTGCCGTGTCCGACGATGTGAGCGAGCAACGGCTCACCGCGCTCGGCGTTGACGGTTTCGGCGGCGCGCATCACCCGCGCGTGCTGGTCGACCTCGCCGGGCCGGATGGGTGGATCGACAGCCTCGATGCGCTGATCGCCCGGCGCGGCACCGGCGGCGGGACGCCGCTGGTCGATCGTCGCGACCTCGCGACGCACCCGCGCGCGGCGTTCGCGCAGGCAGTTCGTGACGAGGTCCGGGTGCTCGGCCGTCCCGATGAGGGCAGCCGCTCGCTGACCACGGTCTCGCGAGGGATCGCCGGATTGTTCGAGATCAGCGTCGAAATCGACCCGGCCGAGCGGGGCCACGGCGAGGGCACCGCGATGATCCGGGCAGCGCTGGCCGCGATCCCGCATGGCGAGCCCGTCCTCGCCGCGGTGGCCCCCGGCAACGCCGCCAGCCTGCGCGCCTTTTTGGCCGCTGAATTCGCCGTTGTGGGTTCGGTCCAGGTCCTTCGTCCAAGACGTTGAAAACGATGCAACAATTGTCTAATCTGCTGGCCTGGCCCGAGCCAAGGGATAGGTGAAGGAGGGCATTTCCCATGGACCTCGACTGGGGTCCCGCCCGATCCGAGGTGACGAGGCTGGACCTGATAGCGGCAGCCGGTGTCGGCATCATGTCGATCGATGCCACCGGGCAGATCCTGTCCGCCAACATCGCCGCGACAAAGATCTTGCGCTGCCATGAGGCCGATCTGATCGGACGCGGCTCGCACGAAGCCTTGAACGCCGATCGTCCGGACGACGATTGTGAACTCGAACAATCCGCCCGAACCGGCAAACCGGTACACATCGACGAGGACACCTTCCGCCGCACGGACGGCTCGCTCGTCCCGGTGTGGTGGGCAACCACCCCGTTGCGCGACCCGGAGACGGGATCGGTGGCCGGAGCCGTCCTGGTCTTCGGCGACACGACGGTGCGGCGGGCGCAGGCGGTCGCCGACGCGGCCGAGCGCGAGCAGGGACGTGCCGAACTGGCCCAGGCGCGGCAGGACGTCGCTGACCTCGAGTGGATGGGCGAGCTCGCGCAGACGTTGTCGTCGACATTGGACGAGCGCGAGGTGCTGGAGCGGCTTGCTCGGCTGGTCGTGGGCCGGCTGGCCGACATCGCGGTCACCGACATGATCACTGAACGCTCCGTCGTGGAACGGGTCGGTCGGGCGGTGGCGTCCGGCGTCGACATCGATCTCGACGCGCTGCTGAGCCGATCCGACATCAGCGCGCCCTTCGACCCGGACTCGGCGACCTACCGCACCGTGACCTCGGCTGCCGCCGTGCACATTCCCGCAGAGCGGTTCGGCGACGTCGATGCGCTCAGTGAGCAGTCGCGATCGATGCTGGCCGCGGTCGGAGCCACCGACGCCTTGGCCGTGCCGATGGTCGCGCGGGGACGGGCGGTTGGCGCGCTCGGCCTCATCCGAGTAGCCGGCAGCCCGCCGTTCGACGATATCGACAAGCTGGTCGCGACCGACATCGGACATCGCGCCGCAGTCGCAATCGACAACGCTCGGCTCTACCGTGCGCAGTCCGACATCTCCACCCGGTTACAGCGAGCACTGCTCCCAGCCGTGCCGAAGAACTTGCTGGTGCGCGCGGCGGTGCGCTACTTGCCCGCGCGTAACCGATTCGACGTCGGCGGCGACTGGTACGACCTGTTCCGCACCCACGCGGATGCTGACTCAACGGTGCTGGTTATTGGCGATGTCGCCGGCCATGACCTGCAGGCGGGCACGACCATGTCGGCGCTACGCAACCTGCTGCGCGGGATCGTCGTGGCGACCGATGCACCGCCGCAGCACGTGCTGGAGTCGGTGGACGCGAATATGGACACGCTCGGTATCCGCGGCACCGCGACCGCCTTGCTGATGACGGTGGCGCCGCTGCCGGACGGCGCCTGGTGCCTGGCTTGGAGCAATGCCGGACACATGCCGCCGCTGCTGCTGTCCCCCGACGGTGGCGTCGAGATGCTCAATGCCTTGCACGGCACGCTGCTCGGCACCGAGATCACGCAGGTGCGCACCCAGGACGAGCGGGTCGTCCCCGCCGGATCGACGCTCGTCCTCTACACCGACGGTCTCGTCGAGACGCGCGACGCGACGATCGACGCGGGGCTCACCCACCTGCGACGCACCGCGATGTCACTCGCCGCGTCGATCGACGATCCCGCCGCGGTGGCAGTCGAGCTGCTCGCGCGCAACCACGCGAGCTCCGAGGACGATACGGCGATGCTCGTGTGTCACCTGCCCGACCTCAGAAGTTGATCACCTCGAACGCGACCGCGTACTTCACGCCCATGCGGGCACCGACCTGCCTCGCGAACGATTCCAGGAACTCGCCCGGGTCAGCCATCGCATTCTCGCCAAGTCCACGCAGGTACTCGGCGTGCGCCTCCAGCGAGGCCACGCCGCGCGCGAAGTGATCGGTCGTGTCGACGCCGTGCTCGGCGTGCGCGCTGGACGCGACCAGCACGTGCTTGGTGCGCCACGGCTCCAAGCCTTCGTCGAGCAGCTCGCGGAACACCCACCGGTTCGCGCCGTCACGGACACCGTCGACGACAGCGCGGCCCAGCGCGATGTGGTCGGCCTGGTTGAGCATCCCGGAGCCCCAGCGCTCCTCGTAGTTCGCGGTAATCACGACGTCGGGGCGATGCCGGCGCACCGCGCGAGCGATGTCGCGGCGCAGCGGTAGCCCGTACTCGAGCACGCCGTCCGGGTAGCCCATGAACTCGACGATCTCGACGCCGACGATTGCGGCGCCGGCACGTTCCTCGTCCTCGCGCATCGGACCGACCTGCGCGGGATCCAGCCCGTCGATCCCGGCCTCGCCGCTGGTCGCCAGCAGGTAGCTCACCTGCTTTCCCTGCGCGGTCCAGCGGGCAACGGCTGCCGCAGTGCCGTACTCGAGGTCGTCAGGGTGCGCCACGATGGCCAGCGCGGTCGACCACGACTCGTCCACGGGCTCCAGTAGTTCAGTCACGTCCAGACCGTATCTAGGGTGGGAAGCATGAGCGACCCCCGACTCGACATCACGTCCCTGATCATGGACGACCACGAATGGTTCCGCAGGCAATTTGCCCGGCTCGACGATGCGGCCGACAAGTCCGAACTGGCCGCGATCTGGGAGCCGCTCGCCGTCCGCTTGGACACCCACGCGCAGGCCGAGGAGACGATCTTCTACCCGGCGCTGTTGCGGCGCGGCGACGAGGCCGAGGACGAAACCGAAGACGCGGTGCGCGACCACAACAAGATCCGGGTCGCGGTGGCCGAGGCGGGCAAGCACGAGGTCGGGTCGTCCGAGTGGTTCGAAGCAGTGGGACGGGCGCGGGCCGAGAACACCGAGCACCTCGGCGAGGAAGAGGACGAGGGCCTGCCGGACTTTCGCAAGCACGCCAGCTCGGAGCTGCGCACCCGGCTCGGCGAGCTGTGGGTGCAGTTCTACGCGAGCCACCCGCACGGCGAGGGCATCTCGACCTCGACGGTCGACCCGGACGAGTACCTCGACAAGAACTCGCCGTAGCCGCTCCGGAGTTGATCAACAAGCTCGGTGCATGCCTGGAGTGATGCTCCGAGCTCGTTGATCAACGCGCGGGCCCGGCGCGCTCCACGGTCGGGCCGCTTTGCCCCGCGTAGCCACGCTCCGCGCGACGGATAGCCCGCATACGCGGGGCAAAGCTGGATTGCGCAGCGCGGCCGCACCAACCATCCGGGGACGAGGCTCCCCTAGGCTCGGCGGATGGATCGGCTCGTGCGCGCCCGGCACCGCCTCGCCGCGCTCGATGCGTGGTTGCTGCGCCAGGCGCTCAAGTCGCGCACTCCCACCAACGACCGCGTGCTGCGCACGGCGAGCCAGCTGGCCAACCGCTCCCGGCTCTGGGTAGCGGTTGCCGCAGTTCTCGGCAGCGCCGGGGGCAGTCGCGGGCGGCGTGCCGCGATTCGCGGCCTGCTCGGCATCGGCATCAGCTCCGCGGTGGTCAACGGACCGCTGAAGTACGTGTGGCGGCGTCAGCGCCCGGCCGCTGAGCTGCTCGGCGTGCGTCCGAGCTTGATCGCGATGCCCCGGTCGTTCTCGTTTCCCTCTGGCCACTCGGCGTCGGCGTTCGCCTTCGCGACCGGTGTCGCGCGCGAGTGGCCCGCCGTGGGTGCGCCGGTCGGGGCGGCTGCCGCGCTGGTCGCCTACTCGCGGGTACACACCGGCGTGCACTTCCCCGGCGACGTGCTCGCCGGCACCGGCATCGGGATCGCGTCCGGGATGCTGGCCGCCCGCCTGATTCGTGACGATCCGGGGATCCAGCTACCGCCGGCGCAGGACACCCCGATCCCGAAACGCGCCGTGCTGCTGTCCAGCCCAGGCTCCGGCTCGGCGGACCAGCTCAAGGAGGCAAAGGCCGCGCTGAAGGAGAGCGGCATTGACATCGTCGACGAGTTGCCGGTCGAAGACAAAGCTCGCCTCGCCGAGGTTGTCGCGCTGCCGAGCAACGAACGTCCACTCGTGATCGCTGCAGGCGGAGACGGGACGGTCGGGGCGGCCGCCGACGAACTGGCCGGCACCCGCGCGCTGCTCGCCATCCTGCCGCTGGGCACGTCCAACGATGTCGCTCGCTCGCTGGGCATCTCACCGGATCCGGTGCAGGCTGCCAAGGACGTCGTCGACGGGGTCGTCCGCGCCATCGACGCCGGGCAGGTGCGCATGCCGGGCCAGCCAGCGCGCAATTTCGTGCACGCCGCGACCGTGGGCTTCAACGTGCACTTCGCCGAACTGGCCACCAAGTCCTCGCTTCGCCGTCGCTTCGGCCGCTTCACCTACGCGGTCGCGGGTGTGCAGGCGATGCGCCAGCACGAGCCGTTCGATTGCGAGCTCACATACGACGGCAAGACCGAGAAACTCCGCCTCGTGCAGCTGTCCATCATCAACGCCCCGGTGTTCGGCGGCGCACTCGATCTGCGCTTGCCGATCGCGCGGATGGACGACCGCAGCCTGGTCGTCATCGCTATCGAAGAGGGCTCGGCCGCGCGCATGATTCTCGGCACGCTGGTGACCGCGATCGGCCGGCGCCGTGAGGGGCCCGGAGTGCGCGCCATGCGTACCAACGAGCTGCAGGTGCACGTCGAGCACCCCGTCGACGTCGCGCTCGACGGGGAGATCTCGAGCAACCTGCCGGCGGACTTCGGTGTCGCCGCGGAGGCATTGCACATCATCACCCCGCGGCTGCCGCACGACCGGGTGCGCTGAACAGCCCGCTAGACGTTGAGCAGATCGCCCGGCCGGATCAGCGCGAACTGGCCGGCGGGGTGCCCGGCGTTCGGGTTCAGCTGCTCGAGCTGGGCCAGCGAAAGCCCGTTGCGCCGCGCGATCGACGACATCGTGTCGCCGGCAACGACGGTGCAGACACCCTTTGCCGCAGCCAGATTCTCGATCGGACGCTTGCTCTTCGACGACTTGGACAGCTCGCGCAGCTTGCCACCGAGCGCCTCGAGATGCGATCCGATCGGCAGCTTCAGGATCACGTCCTCGTCAGCACCGCCGTGGAACCAGGCATTGCCGTTCTGCCAGAGGTGCGCTTCGGACACCTGCGCCACCTGCTGCGCGACGGCCTTCCAGTTGGTGCCGGGCTGGAAGAAGCTGCCGTTGCCCGACCACGCGTCCGACATCGCCCGCCAGCCGTAGCGGATCACACCGCGGTCGAGCATCGCCGAGATCGCGACGTCGCCGGCGTACAGATCGGCGTGGTACTTACCGTCCAGCGCGTCCTGGTAGGCGAGCAGGTACTCGGCGACCTTGCCGTGCTTGTCGGTGGCCGGCTGCGCCTCGTCCCAGGACACGTAGATGCTCGCGCCACGGGCCAGCCCGCGGTGTGACCAGAACTTGCGGTCGGCCAGGCCGTCTTCCTCGCCGGCTGCGCCGCCCTGGGTGATACGTCCGGTCGTCCATTCGGAGTTGGCGAGGAAGTCATAGCCGGCGGCGACGATCTGGTTGAGCTCGTCGGCACCGCACAGCTTCCACTCGACGCTGGCGTGGCTCGGGTGGGTCGGCGCCGAGGCGGCGCCGGCCGAGTAGCGCATGATGAACTTCGCGCCTTGGCGCGCGGGTGCGGCGAGCGAGGTCAGCTGCATCCCGGAGAAATCGATGCCGCGGTCGAACTCGGCGAGATCGGTGGCCACGTTCGAGGTCAGTGCTGCGTTCACGTCTGCTCCCTGGTATTGGCCGGATCGGATTCCGGCGCGATGGACAGAGCCTCAGACCGGTCGGCCGGTGGTTGACGAACTCGAACAGAACTGGACGGGCGCCCTCGCGATATCGTGCGGTTTCGACTTCGAACCGGATGTGGCAGGACGAGGAGCAGTGCGTGGCTGTCGGTTTCGACCTGCTGGTGCTCGCCGAGCTGAACCCGGACGTGGTGGTCGCCTGCGACGACGAGGTGCGGTTCGGCCAGGTCGAGCAGCTCGTCGACCGCGCCACGATCACGCTGGGCAGCTCCGGGGCGATCACCGCCTCGGCCGCCGCCGCGCAGGGCTTGCGGGTCGCGCTCTGCGGGGTGGTCGGCGACGACGCCGTCGCGACGATGACCGTCGACCTGCTCGCGGCGCAGGGCGTCGACGTCTCCGGCGTCGTGCGGCGCAGCGGCAGCGCGACCGGCATGACGATCGTGCTGACCCGCACCGGTGGCGACCGGGCGTTGCTGACGTTTCCCGGCACGATGAGCGAGCTGCGAACCGCCGACCTCGACCTGGAAGTCGTCGCCTCGGCCCGGCACGTCCACGTCAGCTCGTTGTTCCTGCAGCGCGCGTTGCAGCCCGATCTCGGTGCGTTGTTCTCATCGGCCCGGGCAGGCGGCGCGACGACTTCGATCGACCCTGGCTGGGATCCGCGCGAGCAGTGGACGGAGGTGCTGGCCCTGCTACCGGACGTCGACGTCTTCTTGCCGAACGCGGCCGAGTGCGCGCAGATCGCGGCGGCGACGGGTCGAGCCGGGGGTGACCCGGCCCGCGTGCTGCACGAGCTGGGGCCTTCAGTGGCGGTCAAGCTCGGTGCCGAGGGTGCCAGGCTGGTCTCTGCCGAGGGCGCGTGGCGGGTGTCGATCGATCCGGTCGAGCCCGTCGACACGACCGGCGCCGGCGACAACTTCGACGCCGGCTTCCTCGCCGGCTTGCTCGACGGCGCCGCCCCGGCGCAGGCGCTCGCCCGCGGCGTCGCCAGCGGCACGTTCGCTGTCGGCGGCTGGGGTGGCACCGGCCGGCTGGCCACCCGTGAAGAGGCGCTCGAGCTGGCCGGCGCCCTGATCGTCGAGCAGAGCTGACATGGCGCTGGTGACTACCGCCGAGCTCGTCGAGGCCGCGGCCGAACGCGGCACCGGCGTCGCGGCGTTCAACGTGATCACGCTCGAGCACGCCGAGGGCATCGCCGCGGGCGCCGAGTCGGCCGGGGTCGGGGCGATCCTGCAGATCAGCCAGAACGCGGTGGCTTTCCACGGTGGACGGATCGAGCCGATCGCGCGGGCCACCGCTGCGGTGGCAGCCGCGTCGACCGTCCCGCTGGCATTGCATCTCGACCACGTCGAGGACGACGACCTGCTGCGCCAGGCGGCCGACGCGGGCTTCTCGTCGGCCATGTACGACGCCGGTGCGTTGCCGTACGCCGACAATGTCGCGCGCACACGTGCCGCAGCCGACTGGGCGCACGCGCACGGGCTGTGGCTCGAGGCCGAACTCGGGCACGTCGGCGGCAAGGCCGGCCAGCCGCAGAGCGCGCACGCGGCCGGCGTGCGCACCGACCCGGACGAGGCGCGCGAGTTCGTCGACGCGACCGGGGTGGATGCGCTCGCCGTGGCGGTGGGCAGCTCGCACGCAATGACCTCGCGCACCGCGTCGCTCGATGCCGAGCTCGTCGGCGCGCTGCATGCCGCCGTGCCGGTGCCGCTCGTGCTGCACGGATCCTCCGGCGTGCCCGACGACGAGCTGATCGCGGCGATCCGGGCCGGGATAACGAAGGTCAACATCGGTACCGCGCTCAACGTGGCGATGACGAAAGCCGTCCGTGCGTCCCTTGTCGACGAGAAGATGGTCGACCCGCGCAAGTACCTTGCCCCGGCTCGCACCGAGATCGCGGCCACCGTCCAGAACCTCCTGTCAGTGGTCAGTTCGGGTGGTCAGTGGTCAGTTGGAACTGACCACTGACATATCGAAGTGACCACTGACGGCGGGACGGACGAGAATCACCCATCGTGCTCCTGACCATCACCACGACCACGGCGCCGGCCGGCGATCTCGGCTACCTGCTGCACAAGCACCCCGACCGCGTGCAGTCCTTCCCCCAGTCGGTCGGCACAGCGCACGTCTTCTACCCCGAGGTGTCCGACGAGCGGTGCACCGCAGCGCTGCTGCTCGAGGTGGATCCGATCGCACTGGTGCGGGGGCGGCAAGCCGGCGACTCGTTCGCGCTCGGCCAGTACGTCAACGACCGCCCGTACGCGGCGTCGAGCATGCTCGCGCTGGCGATCAAGGACGTGTTCCGCACCGCGCTCACCGGCCGGTGCAACGCGCGCCCCGAGCTCGCTGCGGCACCGATCGCACTGCACCTGCATGTACCGGCCGTGCCCTGCAGCGGCGGAGCCGAACTCGCTCGCGCGCTCTTCGAACCGCTCGGCTGGGACGTTGACGCCCGACCGGTCCCGCTCGACCCGCAAATCCCGAGCTGGGGCGACTCGCGCTACGTCGACCTCTACCTGCGCGGCGACGTGCGCCTGGCCGATGCGCTCAACCATCTCTACGTGCTGCTCCCCGTCCTCGACGACGCCAAGCACTACTGGGTGAGCAGCGACGAGGTCGACAAGCTGATCCGCGCCGGTGGTGAGTGGCTCGGCGACCATCCGCAGCGCACGCTGATCACCGAGCGATATCTGAAGCATCGACGCGAATACACCCGCGCGGCGCTAGCTCGACTGGCCGAGGTCGACGACACCGAACCGGACGAGGTCGAGAACCCTGACGAGGCTCCGCGCGTCTCGCTGGCCGTGCAACGCCGCGACACGGTACTCGCCGCACTGCTGGCCACCGGCGCGCGCTCGGTCGGCGACTTCGGCTGCGGCGAAGGCAACCTGCTCGACCTGCTGTTCAGCCAAACGCAGTTCACCCGCATCGTCGGCGTCGACGTGTCCGTCCACAGCCTCAACCGGGCAGCGGCACGCCTCCAGCGCAAGACGCAGCACCAGCCCGAGCGGATCGAGCTGTTCCAGTCAGCTCTGACCTACCGTGACGATCGGCTGGCCGGGCTCGACGCTGCCGTGCTGATGGAGGTCATCGAGCACGTCGACCTGCCCCGACTCGGTGCGCTCGAGCGCACCGTGTTCGGCTTCGCCGCACCCACGGCCGTGCTCGTCACCACCCCGAACGCCGAGCACAACGTGCGGTTCGAAACGCTCGCCGCCGGATCGTTTCGGCACCGCGATCACCGCTTCGAGTGGACGCGCGCGCAGTTCCGCGACTGGGGCGCCCGGGTAGCCAACACCTACGGGTACGCAGTGCGCTTCGCGCCGGTCGGGACGGACGACCCCGAGGTCGGGCCGCCGACGCAGCTGGCGGTCTTCACGAAGGAGGCGGCGTGAACCTCGACGTTCCGCAGCTCAGCCTCGTCGTGCTCGTCGGCGTCAGCGGTTCGGGAAAGTCCACCTTCGCGCGCGAGCACTTCGCACCGACCGAGGTCATCTCGTCCGACTTCTGCCGCGGCCTCGTCGCTGACGACGAGAACGACCAATCGGCCACGCGCGATGCGTTCGACGTGTTGAACTTCATCGCCGGCAAGCGGCTGGCGGCTGGGCGGCTCACCGTTGTCGACGCGACCAACGTGCAGGCCGACGCGCGCAAACCGCTCGTCGCGCTTGCCCGCGAGCACGACGTGCTGCCCGTCGCGATCGTGCTCGACGTGCCCGAGTCGGTGTGCATTGCACGCAACGCGTCACGTCCCGACCGCAGCTTCGGTTCCGACGTGATCCGCCGGCAACGCGATCAACTGCGGCGCAGCTTGAAGTCCTTGCAGCGCGAGGGATTCCGCGCGGTGCACGTGATCCCCGACGTCGACGACGTCACCATCACCCGAACGCGGCTGTACAACGACAAGCGCGACGACACCGGACCGTTCGACGTGATCGGCGACATCCACGGCTGCCGCGCCGAGCTCGAGACACTGCTCGCAGAACTCGGCTACGCGATCGCGCGCGACGACGAGGGACGGGCGATCGACGCACAGCATCCGACGCGCCGGGCGGTGTTCGTCGGCGATCTGGTCGACCGCGGTCCGGACACGCCGGGCGTGCTGCGCCTGGTGATGGGCATGCTCGGCGCGGGGAACGCGCTGTGCGTGTCGGGCAATCACGAGGCGAAGCTCTTGCGCGCGCTGCGCGGCCGCAATGTGCAACCGACGCACGGGCTGGCCGAGTCGATTGCGCAGTTGAGCGCCGAGAGCGATGAGTTCCGCGCCGCCGCTCAGCAGTTCATCGACGGGTTGATCAGCCACTACGTGCTCGACGGCGGAAATCTCGTCGTGTCACACGCGGGTCTCATCGAGCGCTACCAGGGCCGCGCGTCCGGACGGGTGCGCGAGTTCTGCCTGTACGGGCAGACCACCGGCGAGACCGACGAGTACGGCCTGCCGGTTCGCTACCCGTGGGCGCAGGAGTACCGCGGGCGCGCGATGGTGCTCTACGGCCACACGCCCGTGCCGGAGGTCGAGTGGATCAACAACACCCTCTGCCTCGACACCGGTTGTGTCTTCGGCGGCAAGCTCACTGCGCTGCGCTATCCCGAACGCGAGGTCGTTTCCGTCCCGGCCGCTGCGGTCTACTACGAGCCTGCCAAGCCGTTCCTCGCGGCACCGGCTGAGCGCGAGTCCGAGGTGCTCGACATCGGTGACGTGGCCGGCAAGCGGGTGATCGAGACCGCGTACCTGAACCGCATCGGCGTGCGCGAGGAGAACGCCGCAGCTGCGCTAGAGGTGATGAGCCGCTTCGCGATCGACCCGCGCTGGCTGCTGTACCTACCGCCGACCATGAGCCCGGTGGCCACCTCGTCGCGACCGGACATGCTCGAGCACCCGGACCAGGCGTTCGACGCCTACCGCAACGAGGGCGTCGATGCGGTGGTGTGCGAAGAGAAGCACATGGGCTCGCGCGCGGTCGTCCTCGTCTGCCGATCGCGCGAGGCAGCGCGAACCCGCTTCGCCGTATCCGACGACGCGCTCGGCGCGGTGTGGACGCGAACCGGGCGCGCGTTCTTCGACCCGGCCCTGACCGATGAGTTCGTCTCTCGCATCGGCGCGGCCGCCGAAGCCGCCGGGCTGTTCGACGAGCTCGACACCTCGTGGCTGCTGCTCGACGCCGAGCTGCTGCCGTGGAGCGCGAAGGCCGGTGCGCTGATCCGCGACCAGTACGCGGCCGTTGGAGCTGCCGCGCGATCTGCGCTGCCGGCCGCCGTGTCCGTCGTGTCGACTGCCGCCGCGGCCGGACGCGACGTGGGCGCGCTGCTCGCACGCACCCAGGCGAGGGCAGCCAACATCGAGGCCTACGCCGCGGCGTACCGGCGGTACTGCTGGGACGTGTCCGGGCTGGACGGCGTGCGGTTGGCGCCGTTCCAGGTGCTCGCCGCGCGGGGCTCGACCTTCGCCGATCGCCCGCATGCGTGGCACTTGTCGCTGGCCGACCGGCTGGCCACCGCGGATCCGTCGCTGATCATGTCTACCCGTCGCCGTGAGGTTGACACCTCGGAGGCGACGTCGGTAGCCGATGCGGTGGCGTGGTGGACGGAACTCACCGGCTCAGGCGGTGAGGGCATGGTGGTCAAGCCAGCGGCCAACCTGGTCCGCGGCCGGCGCGGCCTGGTGCAGCCGGGTCTGAAGGTGCGCGGGCGCGAGTACCTGCGCATCATCTACGGTCCGGACTACACCGAGCCAGCCAACCTCGAGCGGCTGCGCCAGCGCGGACTCGGCCACAAGCGCTCGCTCGCTTTCCGCGAGTACGCGCTCGGCCTGGAAGCCCTCGACCGGGCCGCTCGCGGCGAGCCACTGTGGCGGGTGCACGAGTGCGTGTTCGCCGTGCTCGCGCTGGAGTCGGAACCGGTCGATCCGCGGCTGTAACAGTTTGGCTTAGCAGCCGACGTAGGCGAGGGCTTGGCGCAGCAGCGTGCCCTGACCACCGGCCATCTCGGCGAGCAGCGCCTGGTCGACGGCTTCGGCGGGGTTGAGCCAGGTCAGCTCGAGCGCGTCCTGTTGCGGTGCGCAGTCACCGTCAACCGGGACGACGAAGGCCAGCGACACTGCATGCTGGCGCGGATCGTGGAAGGCGGTGACGCCGAGGGTCGGGAAGTACTCGGCGATGGTGAACGGCTGCGGCGAGGCAGGCAGCCGCGGCAGCGCGAGCGGGCCGAGGTCCTTCTCGATGTGCCGCAGCAGGGCCGAGCGCACCCGTTCGTGGTAGAGCACCCGGCCCGAGACGAGCGCCCGGGTGATCTGCCCGTGGCCGGTCACGCGCAGCAGGAGGCCGACGGAAATGACCGTGCCGGTCTCGTCCACCCGCACCGGCACGATGTCGACATAGAGGATCGGCAACCGCTCACGAGCGGCGTCCAACTCCTCGCCACTGAGCCAACTGGTGCCCGACTGCGACTCGATCTGGGTCATACCCCTTTCTATCGGTCGCGGGCGCGGAATTCCGGGCGGCTCCGCTTGTGAAAACAAAGTGAAGTGGATAGTGTTTCGCTTGTTCAACGGCGGGGGCCGATGAGGGGGTGCCCCATGCCGAAAGCCCAGACCGGCCGTATCGCGTGCATCAATGCTGCGCGTGGTGCCGCTCGCCGCTGGCGCACCTACCTCGTGCTTGGCGCCGTTGTCATCGCCGTGATCGCCGCCGTCCCCGCCGTGGCCCTGCAGCAGGGTTACACCGGACTCGTGCTCGGCGTGCTGGCCATGCTGGTCGTGATCAGCCTGGTGGCGCAGGGCAACCCCGCCACCGATCCGGCCGTCGCCGAGCGCTGGAGCCTCGCGCCACTGCGCAAGGTGCGCGGCTGGTCGGTCACCGACAACCTGCCCTTCGAGCGCGACGACATCGACCACGTCGTCGTGACGCCGGCCGCCGTGCTGGCCGTCGAGACGCGCTACCACGCCACTCCGGCCGCGGCTGATCGGCTGCGGCGCGATCTGGCCAGCGCCGAGCGGGCGGCGCACAAGGTGCGGCTGTTCCTGCGCGCCGAGCGTTTGCGCGATGCCGCCGTGGTCGTGCCCGTCCTGATCGTATGGGGCCCGGGCGCGCCCGATCTGGCCGATGGTCACCGCAACTACGACGGCGTCCACCTCGTCGACGGCAGCCATCCGGAACGCTGGATGGACCTGTTCAGCGCGACGAAGCTGACCACCGCAACCCGCCGCGACCTGCACGCGCGCTTCCAGCGCTTCGCCGCCGACCGGGCCGGCTACGACGCCCGGGTGCTGCCGTCGCTGCGCGCCGAGGTCTGGCGCGAACTGCGCAGCGGCATCGCCACCGAGCGTGCGCAGCGTGCGTCCCGGCATGCAGGCGCGCGCACTCTGACCCTCAGTCCGGTCCCCGCTCCTGCGGCGGTGGGGGTGCCTTCCACCGCGGCGGTTGTAGCGGGGACCACCCAGGCGAAGCGCTCCCAGCGCTGATTGCCTGAATTGCCACCGGCTCCTTCCCGTGGCGGCGAGGCCTCGCGAAGGAGCCGGTGGCGACGATCTTTGCCCCGCCAATCCATGCTCCGAAGCCGTCCCAGCAGACCTACGCGGGGCAAAGTCAGTCCAGCCCGAGCAGGTCCACGTCGACGATGAGGTCGGCGGCATCGGCCGTGGCTGCGACGAGTTCGGCGTTGCGCTCGTCTGAGCGCAGCACCCATTCGCGTGCTTCCTCGCGCGACTTGCCGAACGCGACATGGCGGGCGATGAGGCGCCGCAGCCGCTCGGCGGCATTGACGTGGCAGAACCACACTTCGTCGAACTGCGCGCGCACCACCCGCCACTCGGCTTCGGGCAGCAACAGGTAATTGCCCTCGCTGACCACGACCCGGGTGTCGGCCAGGACGGGTATGGCCTGCGCGAGCGGTTGTTCGAGGGTGCGCTCGAAGCTTGGCGCCCAGACCGCCTGGCCACGCCTGATGCGGTGCAGCAGCACGGCGTAGCCGTCGACATCGAAAGTGTCCGGCGCGCCCATCCGGTCTGCTCGCCCGAGCCGTTCCAGCTCGACCTTGGCCAGGTGGAAGCCGTCCATCGGCACGTGCGCCGCGCGCGGAAATCCACCCAGGCGCGCGACCAGCAGTTCGGCGAGGGTGGTCTTGCCCGCACCCGGCGCGCCGGCGACCCCGATGAGCACGCGCCGATCGGTGCCGGCCAGCAGCATCTCCACGCGTGCCACGAGGCCCTCTGCAAACGCCATGCCTGCCAACCTAGGGTGAAAGCGTGAAAGCTACCGACATTGCGCACCTGATCAGCCTCGGCCCACCGACGATCGCGCCGGACGGCCGCAGTGCGGTGGTGGCCGCCTCAGCCCCGGACCTCGACGAGGACGAGTACCGCGGCCAGCTCTGGTCGGTCGCGCTCGACGGCAGCACCGCACCTCGCCAGCTCACGCACGGCGAGCACGACACCGCGCCGCGCTACTCGCCGGACGGCAGCTGGCTGGCGTTCCTGCGCACCGAACCCAAGGGCAAGCCGCAGCTGTACCTGCTGCCCACCGACGGCGGCGACGCGCGCGCGCTCACCGACCTGCCCGGCGGGAGCGGCACGCCGGTCTGGTCGCCGGACTCGAGCCGAATCGCCTTCAGCGCGCGCGTTCCCGAAGCCGGCCGGTACGGCCAGGACGAGAAGATCACCCCCGACAAGGAACCGCCGCGACGCATCACCGGGCTGCAGTACCGCCTCGACGGGCTCGGCTTCCTCGTCGACAAGCGCGAGCAGATCTTCGTCGTGGGTATCGACTGTGCCGAGCCGCGCCAGGTGACCGAGGGCGCCTTCGACAGCGGCCAGGTGTCGTGGAGTCCGGACGGCGACTGGCTCGCTTTCGTCTCAGCACGGGAAGACCCCAGCCAGCGCAGCTTCCGCAACGACGTTTACCTGGTCCGTCCGGATGGGTCTGACCTGCGCAAGCTCACCGACACCTCGCTCGCGATCGGGCAGCCGATGTTCACTCCGGACGCAGCGACGATCCTCATGACCGGTGCCGATCATGGCCCGGACGGCAGCGAGTGGATTGCCCAGCAGGAGGGCCTCTACGCAGTCGACGTTTCCGACGGCGGCAAGCCACACCGGCTCACCGACGCCGAGGCCTACAACCTTGTCGACGCGAGCATCGTCATCGACGGCGATCGCGCTCTCGTGCGCTACGAGAACCGCGGTGCGGTTGATGTGCTCGCGGTCCCGCTCGACGGCTCGACACCGTCGGCGATCTCGGCCGGACGGCGCGTGATCACCGGCGTCGACACCGCCGGCGACACCATCGTCGTCACGTATCAGGACGAGACGAGCTTCGGCGAGCTCGGCGTGCTGCGCGGCGCCGACGTGCACAAGCTCACCGACTTCGGCGCTGGGCTGCGCGAGCACGCCACGCCGCGTCCGGTGGTCGAGCTCACCGGATCAGCGCCGGACGGCCACCCGCTGCACGGCTTCCTCGTCGTACCGGACGGGCCGGGGCCGCACCCCGTGCTGCTGATGATCCACGGCGGACCGTTCGCGCAGTACACCTGGTCGGTGTTCGACGAGGCGCAGGTGTACGCCGCTGCCGGCTACGCCGTCGTCTACGGCAACCCGCGCGGCTCGTCCGGATACGGCGCGGCGCACGGGCAGTACATCCGCGGCGACGTCGGCGAGCGATCCAGCATCGATCTGCTTGCGCTGCTTGACGAAGCACTCGTTCGTCCCGAGTTGGACGAGGCGCGCGTCGGCGTGCTCGGCGGCTCGCACGGCGGCTTCATGACGAGCTGGCTGGTCGGCCATACCGACCGCTTCCGCGCCGCCGTGAGCGAGCGTGCGGTGAACGCGATCGACAGCTTCGAGGGATCCAGCGACATCGGCTGGGGCTTCGCCGACGCGCTGTACGGACGTGACCGCGGCCAGCAGGATGCGCAGAGCCCGCTGACCAATGCGGCCAGGATCGAGACGCCGTTGTTGATCATCCACTCCGAGCACGACTGGCGCTGCCCGGTCGAGCAGGCCCAGCGGCTGTACGTGGCGCTGCGCAAGCGCGATGCCACCGTGGAGATGTTGCTGTTCCCCGGCGAGGGGCATGAGCTGTCGCGCTCGGGCCTGCCGAGCCATCGGGTGACGCGCTTCGACGCGATCGTCGACTGGTTCGGCCGCTACCTGAAATAGCCCGATTTGCGCGGCTCCCCGTCCTGGCTGACGATCGAGGTTCAGCCACGAAGGGATTCCTCACACATGCGCACGCTCGCCGCGGTCATGGCGCTGCTGATCGGTGCCGCCGTCGCGGCGCCGGCCGGTGCCGCATCCTTCGATCCAAGCGTCGAGGCGCAGAATTTCTCGATCACCCAGCAGCGCCAAGCCGAATACGACACACCGGCCTACCAGCAGCTGCTCGCGCAGGTAGGCACGCAGAACGCCGCGGCCGCGGTGGCCATGCAGGCGAACGACCCGGGGCGGTTCTTCAGCAACAACCTGTGCTGGTCGTTGCAGAACGGCTGCGCCGGCGACGTCCGCCTCTACAACTGGGCGTCGAAGCACTACGGCATCGTCAAGCCGGTGCTGTTCACTGCTCGCGACGGCGCGACGCTGTCCGGTCACGTGTGGGCGACCAAGGCCGGCCCAGCGAAACGGCCCGGCATCGTGATCACCGACGGCTCGGTGCAGGCCGACGAGGAGCTCTACTGGTTCGCTGCGCAAACGCTGGCCAAGGCCGGCTATGTCGTGCTCACCTTTGACCCGCAGGGGCAGGGCCAGAGCGACATGTTCGGCGAAGGGTCCGATGCGCGGGAAGGCGTTCCCGCGCAATCAGACGGACGTCCCTTCTACGACGGCACCGAGGACGCGCTGAACTTCTTCCTCTCCACGCCGCGGCACAAGTACCGTCCGGTGCCCAGCTGCACGAGCGGGACGAGGCATGCCGCCAAGCAGAAGTCGCGCGTGGCCGCCGGCTTCGACGCGGCGTACAACCCGTACTGGAAGATGATCAAGCGATCCGAGATCGGGCTGGCCGGTCACTCGTATGGTGCAGCAGGCGTCTCCTACATCGCGCAGTGGGACAAGCGGGTCAAGGCCGTGGTGGCGTGGGACAACCTCGGCGGTCCCGGGCCGGATGCCGGCTCGATTCCGGGTCAGCAGGGCGGCTCGCTCGGCGAGGCTGACTGCCCCGCGAACCCGAAGGCCCGCACCACGGTGCCGATCCGCCGTCCCGGGCTGGGCATCTCGGCCGACTACGGCCTGCCGCCCACGCCGAACACCGCAGAACCCGATCCGATGGCCAAATCAACGGCGTCGCTCGCGTACACCAAGGCGGGCGTCGACACCGGCGAGATCATCATCCGGGGCGGTTCGCATCTGGACTTCTCCTACATCCCCAACGCCGCCTTCGGTGCCTCGTTGCGCGGTGCTGATCTGTCCGACTGGTACACGACAGCATGGTTCGACAAGTACCTCAAACACGAGCGGTCGGCTGATCGCCGGCTGCTCACGACGCGGTGGCGACATGACAAGACCGAGGCGAACATCGACCCGAATGGCGACGGCAACGCCTTCTCGTTCTACTACCGATCACGCCTGGACATCCATCGAGCCAACGGCACGCGCGTCGATTGCGAGAACCTGCGCAAGGGGTGCGCAGCGCTCGCCCCCGACAGCTACCGGGGCATGTACTCCTACCTGCACATAGATACGACCCCGGACCGTCGATAACCCGCGCGCTAGCCGGGCGCACGCGATCGAGCCGACGCACAGCGGGCGCCGTGGGCTACGGCGGCGGTGACGGCGGGTCGAAGAAGACCTCGATGTCCTGGAAGCCCTTGGCCCGCTGTGACTTCGCCTGCTCGGTGTAGGACGCCTCGTCGGCCGCGGTCAGTTGCACGTTGTCGGTGAACGGAGTCATCAGCGACCGCGGGTAGAGCCGCAGCTCGCGCACTGCGTTGTACTCGACCGCGAGCACCACGATGAGCGCTTCGAGATACACCCATGCGATCAGGCCGAGGACGAGCGCGAAGACAGAGTTCAATGCTGATGCGTGCTTGACCACGCCGCCGATGTAAGACGTGCCGAACAGCTGCAGTACCTGCCAGGCCACGGCCGCGGCGACCGCGCCGCGGATCGTGCAGCGCCACGAGATGTCCCTGGCGGTCGCGACCCGGAAGCCGACCGTGAACACCACCGCGTTCACCGCCATCGACACGACCACCAGCACGATCTTGATGCCGGTGCCGACGCTGGCTCCGAAGCTTTCCGCGCTGCTGCCGAGAGCCGACAGCGCGGTGGTGCCGAGCAAGGACACCCCGACCACCAGCAGCAGTAGTAGCCCGCGTCCCCGCCCGCGCAGCGGGTCGGGCCGCTCATTGCGCGGCACTCGCCAGATGACGTTCATCGCGTTCTGCCCGGCCTGCGCGACGCCGAGGCCGCCGTAGAGCGTGCCGAGGATGCCGATCACGAGACCAGCCCCGCTGCCGCTCACGCCGTGCGGATCGGTCAGCGAAGCGCCCACGACCGGGAACTGGCCGAGTGCGGAGTTCAGCACGTCCTGCTGCAGCTTGGGACTGCCTTCGAGGGTGAAGTTCAGGATCGTCGACAGCAACAGCAGGAGCGGGAAAAGCGAGACGATCGCATAGTACGTAATGAGCGCGGCGAGGTAGTTGCCCTGGTCGTCAAAGAACTTGTAGATGACGGCGATGGGCACACCGGCTCGACGGTGCATGCGCTGGTACCGGTCGAGCCGCGCCACGAACGACATGTCCCACCCACTCGTCCGAGATCACCAGAGGTGTTCAGCGTAAGTGGCTCAGAATGTCTTGTGCAGGACGAGTGGGTAGACCGGCCCGGCGCCGCCCTCACGCAGCAGCGCCGCGGCCACCGTCAACGTGAAGCCGCTGCGCGTGACATCGTCGAGCAAGAGCACCGGGCCAGCCGGCACCTCGCCGTCGATCGACAGTCTCTGCAATGCGCCGCGTGCCGATTCGACATTGGTCGTCGCATCGCGTTGGCAGCCGGCACCGGCAGCGCGCAGTGGCGTCGCGACCGCCATCCGGCCGAGTTCGGCCAGCCGCGCTGCAAGGTCGGCAAGCAGCGTCGGATGCGCGCGCGAAGGCACCCACGTCACCCACGTCGGACGCCCAGCCGGCCAGCCCCACTTGCTCAACACGGCGACCAGTCCGTCGAAGACCTCGCTGGCGGCCGGCTGATCCGCGCCGAGCGCGACGGTTACCGCGTCGAGCCAGGCGGGATCCTCAGCCAGCGCGAGTGCGCGACCTGGCTCGGCGCGAGCAGACTCTGCGATCTTGCCGCGGCGCGGTGCTCCGGAGGGCCACATCTTGCGCGGGTCGAGTTCGACCGTTTGCGAGCGAAGGTGCACGAGGGCCGCACGCACCGTCGCAGAAGAGGGCGCATCGAGCGGCAGCCGACCTGTGCACACCGCGCACCGGCCGCAGTCGACCTCTGACGGATCGTCCAACTGAGCCCGCAACTGCCGCATCAGGCACGACGACGACTGCTCGTAGCCGAGCATGGCCGCCTGCTCACGCTTGCGCGCGGCGGCGATGGCCGCATACCGCTGGGCGTCGTACACCCACGGCGTGCCGGTGGCGACCCAGCCGCCGTCGACGCGCTCGACAGCGCCGTCGACATCAAGCACCTTGAGCAGCGTTTCGAGCCGCGTGCGGCGCAGGCCCGAGTCGGCTTCCAGCCGCGGCAGCGAGAGCGGGCCGTCAGCGAGCAGGTCGAGGACGCGGCGGACCCGATCTTCGGGCGGGAACGCGGTCGAGTCGAAGAACGCCCAGATCTTGGTGTCGGCGGCGGTCGGCAACAGCACGGCGGCGGCCGAGTCGAGAGCGCGGCCGGCCCGGCCGACCTGCTGGTAGTAGGCAATCGGTGAGGGCGGCGCGCCGAGGTTGACGACAAACCCGAGCGTCGGATGATCGAGGCCCATGCCGAGTGACGACGTGGCGACCACTGCCTGCAGCTCATGCGCGAGCAGCCGCTTCTCGATGAGCGCCCGTTCGTCAGTCGGCGTCGCCGATGAGTACGCCGCAACGTCATGCCCGCGGTCGGCGAGGAACGACGCCAGCCGGGTCGTCTCGGCAACGGTCAGCGTGTAGATCAACCCGGTACCGTGCAGCGCTGACCCGAGCGCATCGGCGATCCACGCGTACGCCGACGGCAGATCAGGCATTTGCACGACGGACAGCGAAAGGCTCTCCCGATCGAGTGATCCGCGCAGCGTGAGCGTGTCGGTGCCGAGCTGCGCCGCGACATCGTCACTCACCCGGTCGTTCGCGGTTGCGGTCGTGGCCAGCACCGGCGTTGCCGGCGGCAGCCCGGCCAGCACGTCACGGATGCGGCGGTAGTCGGGGCGGAAGTCAGAACCCCAATCGGACACGCAGTGCGCCTCGTCCACCACGAGCAGCCCGATGCGCGGCGCGAGGTTCGGCAGCACGCGCGAGCGGAAGCCGGCCGAATTCAGCCGCTCAGGGGAGATCAGGAGCACGTCGACCTCGTCGGCCGCGATCTGCGCCTCGATCGCTGACCAGTCGTCGATGTTCGCGCTGTTCAACGTCACCGCACGCAGGCCGGACCGCGTCGCCGCCGCGACCTGGTCGCGCATCAGCGCGAGCAGCGGCGAGATCACCAGCGCCGGCCCGGCACCGTCGGCTCGGCGTAAACCGGCCGCGATCCAGTACACGGCCGACTTGCCCCAGCCGGTGCGCTGGATCACCACGACCTTGCGGCGCCGTGCGACCAGCGCCTCGATGGCAGTCCACTGGTCGTCGCGCAGCACGGCGGACGGCCCGGCCAGCCGGGTCAGGTGCGCTTGGGCCGCGCTACGAAGGTCGGTCACGCCAGCCATGTTGCTCGCTACCTCCGACAGGTTCGTAGGCTAGGCCTCACCGACAGGTGCAAAGGGGGATGGCATGGAATATCGACAGCTTGGCAGGTCAGGCCTTCGGGTCTCGACGATCACCCTCGGGACGATGGGCTTCGGCGGCACCGGATTCGCCGAGGCGGTGGGCAAGATCGACGTCGATGGCGCGCGCCGCCAGATCGAGCTGGCGCGCGATGCGGGTGTCAACCTGATCGACACCGCCGACGTCTACTCGACCGGGCTCGCCGAGGAGATCGTCGGCAAGGCGCTCGGCGGCGATCGCGACGACGTGCTGCTCGCGACCAAGGTGCGCATGCCGATGGGCGAGGGCCCCAACGACGCCGGCCTGTCACGGCACCACATCATCCGCGCGGCCGAGGCGAGCCTGCGCCGGCTCGGCACCGACTACGTCGACCTCTACCAGGTACACGAGTGGGACGGCCACACCCCGCTCGACGAGACGCTCAGCGCGCTCGACACGCTGGTGCAGTCGGGCAAGGTGCGCTACATCGGCGCATCCAACTACGCAGCCTGGCAGTTGATGAAGGCACTAGCCGTGTCCGAGCGGCACGACTACCAGCGATTCGTCAGCCAGCAGATCTACTACTCGCTGCAGGCACGCGACGCCGAGGACGAACTCGTCCCGCTCTCGATCGACCAAGGGCTCGGCATCCTGGTGTGGAGCCCGATCGCCGGCGGCTTGCTGTCCGGCAAGTACCGCCGCGGTGTTGACGCGCCCGAAGGCAGCCGGCATCTCGGCGACTGGGACGAGCCGCCGGTCTACGACGAGGACAAGCTCTACGCCACGATCGAGAAGCTGGTCGCGATCGGTGCGGCGCACGAGGTGTCGGCGGCACAGGTCGCGCTCGCGTACCTGATCACGAAGCCGGGTGTCACCTCGGTGATCGTCGGCGCGCGCACCGAGGAGCAGTTGCGCGACAATCTCGGCAGTGCCGAGCTGGCGTTGAGCACTGACGAAATCGATCAGCTCGACGAGGTGAGTGCGCAGCCGCTGCGGTATCCGCACTGGCACCAGGCCAAGACCTCGTCCGATCGGCTCAGCGAGGCGGATCTGTCGCTGCTACGCCGCCACCTCGGTTAGCTGTCGTCGCGACCGACGCAGGCGGGCCGTCCAGATCGCCAGCCCGACCAGCGGCAATGCCGCGCCGAACCAGCACCCGCCCGTCCACCCGTAGGCGTCGTACAGCGCATCGGCGACCGCCGGGGAGATCGCGCCGCCCACGCAGCACTCCCGCCACGGCAAGCAGCACGAGGCTGTTGCCGCCGAGCCCGGCCAGCAGCATTGCCGCAGCGGCCAGCGCGATCATCAGCCCGCTGTCCGATCGGCCGTGCCTGCGGTCGGCGAGGCGTCCGCCCAGCGGCGCCGGCGCCGCACCGGCCGCGCCGCGAGCGCGAACAACCCCACGCCGGCCTGGGTGAGGCCGTGCCGGTCGATCAGTTCGTAGCCAATCGCGGTCCAGAACGCGGTGAAGGCGCCGAACATGCGCGCCTGGCACATCGCGCGCCAGCGCAACACCGGTTCGTCGCGGATCAGCGCACCGATCCGTCCTCCCCCCTGTTTTGGTATCGGGTGACCAGATTCGGTCGCTGAAAATGGCCACCCGATACCAAAACAGGGACGTGCGGAGCGTGTGGCGAGCGTCGGACGTCGGGCGTGGTGAGCGGGGTCACCGGCAAACCGGTTGCGGAATCTAAGACGACCGGTCATATTCATACCTATGCCTCGTCCCAGTGTGCGCAGCTATCTGGTGGAATCCGCGCTCGAGCAGTTCCACACCCGCGGTTTCCACAACTGTTCGGTTGAGGACATCACCCGCTCGGCCGGCGTGCCGAAGGGCTCGTTCTACAACCACTTCGCCAGCAAGGACGCCCTGGCCATCGAAGCGTTGCAGCAATATCAAGCGCGCTCGGTATGGCGCACCACCGATGACGCGGAACTGCCGCCAGTGGCGCGGTTGCGCCACCGCTTCGAGGTCACGCGCGACGCGTTGATCGCCAACGACTTCATGCGCGGCTGCCTGATCGGCAACATGGGCACCGAACTCGCCGATCTGAACCCGGCGGTCCGCGCCGAGGTGCGGGGCAGCCTTGAATTCCGCAGCCGGGCAGCCGCCGACATGATTCGTGACGCCCAGGCGTCCGGCGATATCGGCACGCAGCACGATCCGGAAGTGCTCGGCCGGTTCCTCATCGACGCCTGGGAGGGCGTCGTGCTGCGCGCCAAAGTCGACAAGTCGTCGCGCGCGCTCGAGGGCTTCTTCGTCCTCTTCGATTCCCTTGTCGGGAGCCCGTGATGCGCCTTTCTCGCACCGCCACGTTCTGGGTCGTCGTCGTCGCGTACCTCGCGCTGATGATCGCGGCCAGCACTCCGTCGCCGCTCTACGTCGTGTACCAGGCCAAGTGGCATTTCCCGACGTCAACCCTGACGGTGATCTTCGGCGTGTACGCGGTCGCGCTGCTCGCCTCGCTGCTCACCGTCGGCGGGCTGTCGGATTTCGTCGGCCGGCGTCCGGTGCTGATCGGGGCGCTGGGCCTGCTCACCGCCGCGATGATCGTCTTCGCCGCCGCGCAAGGCGTCGCCTGGCTCTACGTCGCACGGACCATGCAGGGCCTGGCGGCAGGTGCTGCGATCGGCACGCTGAGCGCGGGCATCATCGAACTCGCCCCGGCCGGCAAGCTGCGGCTGGCCAACCTGCTCAATGCGCTGATCCCGAGCATCGGTCTCGGCCTCGGCGCGCTCATTGCCGGCGCATTCGCCGAGTGGGCGCCTGACCCGACCGTTTCGGTCTACGTGGTCGTTGCCGCGGCGCTCGCCCTGCTAGTCGCGCTGATCGGCTTGGCTCCTGAGTCGGAACCGGCCCGCTCGGGCGCACTCGCGTCGTTGGTTCCACGGGTACGCATCGCCGCGCCGGTGCGTGGCGCGTTCCTGCGCGCCGCGCCGGCGCTGTTCGCGCCGTGGGCACAGATGGGCCTCACCCTCTCGCTTCTCGTCTCGGTCACCACCGTGCAGTTCGGCGTGACGAACCGCTTCGAGGCGGGGCTGATCGTGGTCGCCGTGTGCCTGGCCGGCACGGTCTCCGGTTTCGCGCTTCGCGACGTGGCGCCGGTGCGCACCACCAACCTCGGCGCGGCGGCTCTGATCGCCGGCACGGCACTGACCTTGCTCGGCTTGCACGCGAACTCGCTCACCGTCTTCGTGCTCGGCTCGGCGATCGGTGGCTTGGGGCTCGGCGCTTCGCTGAGCGGCTCCATCCGCACGCTGTCGGCATTGCCCGAACCGGACGAGCGCGGCGAGTTCTTCGCCGGCGTGTACGTGGTCGGCTACCTCGCGTTCTCGGTGCCGGCCGTCATCGCCGGGTTCGTCGCAGTGCACATCGGACTGCTGCACACGACCTACGTGTACGGCCTAGGCGTCATGCTGCTCGCGCTATCGGTGTTGGCCCAGGCCGCGTCGATGCCCACTTTGGGCCGGCGGCCGGTGCCCGTCGAGATCGGCTGCCGCGACCGATCCCTTCCGCTGAGTGAAACAGCCCGTCGATAACCAGCGACGGGCCGCCCTCGGCGCGGCGATGGCACTGGCCGACCGGTTGAACACCGGCATCGTGCACATCAACGACCAGACCGTCGACGACGAGGCGGTGGCTCCGTTCGGTGGCACCGGCGATTCCGGCACGGGATCACGGTTCGGCGGGGCGGAGGCGACCATCGAGGGCTTCACCGCGACGCGCTGGTACACGGTGCAGGGCGGCCTCCCCTCCTACCCGTTCTGACCGCTGACCGTTTCGGCTGCGACGGCGGGTTCGTCGGCGGCGTCCGGACGGCGACGGTCGGCAGGCATCAGTGCGACCATCGCGACGAGCAACACGGCGAGCACGACGACCGCGAGGAAGATGTGATGCACCGCGCTGGCCAGCGGTCCGGCCGCGACGTGACCGCTCTGCAATCCGCTCGAATCGCCCAGCACCGCATTGGCGATCGCCCCGAAGACCGCCACGCCGAGAGCGCTGCCCAGCGACCGGCAGAACATGTTGTTGCCGGTCACGACGCCACGTTCCTGCCACGCCACCGTCGACTGCGCAGCGATCAACGTCGGCGTCGCGGTGAGGCCCATGCCCAGCCCGATCACGAAGCAGGTCACGCCGACCTGGTACACGCTTGACGACTGGTCGAGCAGGAGTAGCAGCACGCTCCCCAACACGACTATTGCGCCCCCGATCGATGCGGTCACCCGGAACCCGACGCGCAGGTACAGCCGTCCGGCCTGGGATGCCGACACGGGCCAACCGATGGTGAGCGTCGCGAGGGCGAAACCGGCAACGAGCGGCCCGGTGCCGAGCGAATCCTGCACGAAGGTCGGAATGTATGAACTCAGGCCGAGCACGATCGCACCGACCGCAGCCGAAACCAGGCTGCTGGTGACGAGCAGCCGGCGGCGCCAGACCCACAGCGGCAGTACTGGCTCGGGCGAGCTGCGCTCGACGAACCAGAACGCCAGTAGCAACACCGCGCCACCGGCCAGGATCGTGATGCTCCGCGCCGCAGACCAAGCCCACGCCTGACCGCCTTCGAGCACGCCGAGGATGACCAGCGTCAATCCGCCGGTCAGCAGCGCCGCGCCCCGGTAGTCGATGTGCGGGCGCGACCGGGGAACCTGCTCGTGGAAATGCGAGGCGATCATGAATCCGGCGAGCAGGCACAGCGGGATGTTGATGAAGAAGATCCAGCGCCAGCTCGCGTACTCGGAGAAGACGCCGCCGAGCGTCGGGCCGACGACCGCCGAAATGCCCCAAACGCTGGCCAGGTAGCCCTGCACCTTGGCCCGTTCCTCGAGAGAGTAGCTATCGCCGACGATGGTCATCGCGATTGGCTGGACCGCGCCGGCGCCCAGCCCCTGCACCGCGCGGAACGCGATCAGCAGCCCGATGTTCCACGCCACGCCGCACATGATCGAGCCGAGCAGGAACAGGCTGATGCCGAGCAGCATGACCGGCTTTCGGCCGAACAGATCGGCAAGCTTGCCGTACACCGGCACGGTGACCGCTTGGGCCAACAGGTAGATCGAGAACAACCACGGGAACTCGGCGAATCCCCCGATATTGCTGACGATTGACGGCACCGCCGTCGCGATGATCGTCGAGTCGATCGCGACGAGCGCGGTGGCCAGCATCAGCGCCAGCAGCACGGGACCGCGTTCCGAGCGCAGCCCGACTGCGCTGCGGCTCACCTCAGTCCGGCGTCTGCGTCGAACGGCGCTTGGTCTCCTCGGGCTCCGCGGTGCGCTTGTCGGAATCCTCGAGGATCACCTCCGCCTGACGCTGCGGATCGTCACTGCCGACAGCTTCCTCCTCGGGCAGGAGGTGACCGCGGCTCTCGATCCGCTCGTCCTCGGGTGGTTCAGCCATGCTGTTCAAACTACCCATGCGACGCAGCAACAGGCTCACCGCGTCGGCTGGAGTCTGGGCGGTGTCGACGGCGAGCGCGGTCCCGCTCGCGTCGCTGATCTGCCAGCCATCGAGCGAAACGGTCGGGACGTGCATGCGTTTGGCGAGCGCGAGCTCGCTCAACGTGCCCCACGAGCCGCCAACGGCGATCACGCCGTCAGCCGCCCGGACGACCAGCAGGTTGCGCAACTCGCCCAGGCCGGTCGGCAACGCGACGGTGAGGTGCTCGTTGCCGGCCGCGGCAACCGCGCCGGGGAGCAGACCGATCGTCGTTCCGCCGGCCTCGGCGCAGCCACGTGCCGCTTCGGCCATGACGCCGCCGAGCCCACCGGTGATGACCGTGCAGCGGTGTTCGGCCAGCAAACGACCGATGCCGTAGGCGTTGCACAGCTCCGACTCAGTCGGGTCACTTCCCGGACCAATGACCGCCACGTGCATGAGTGTCGATCGTAGGGATCGTGTTGGATTGCCGCATGGGTTCATCGTTCGCTGCGGTCACCGCGCTCGTCCCGATTGCACCGGGACGATTCGACGCGGGGGTGAGCCCGGAGTGGACCATCGCCACGAAACCCAGCGGCGGCTACCTACTCGCCATGCTCGGACGGGCTGCGGTCACCGTCGGTAACCATCCACACGTGATCGCAGCGAGCGCGCACTACGTGCACTCGCCGTCGCCCGGACCGGTCGCCGTATCGGCCGAGGTGCTGCGGGGTGGACGATCGGCCAGCCAGCTGCGCGTGCAACTTCACCAGGACGATCAGCTGTGCGTGGAGGCGTTGATCACGACGAGCACGCTCGAAGCGGGCACCCGCCCGTACTGGGACCGCGGTCTGAACTTGCCCGAGGTCGCGGCACCGCAGAAGTGCCTGCGGGTTCCGTCCACGACGCCGACCGGGTTGCGTGCCTCGATCATGGACGAGGTCGACCTGCGCATCGACCCGGCCGACACCGGCTTCGCCCGAGGCGCGCCGAGCGGGCGCGGCGAGCTGAGGGGCTGGCTCGCGCTGCCCGGTGACGAACCGTTCGATCCGCTCGCCCTGCTCTACGCAGTCGACGCGTTCCCGCCGGCCACCTTCGAGGTCGAACCGACCGGCTGGGTGCCGACACTCGAACTCACCGCGTACGTGCGCGCGCTGCCGGCACCGGGCCCGGTCCGGATCCTGCAGAGGGCACAGGTGATCGATGCGCAGAAGGTCGACGAGGCATGCTTCGTCTGGGACTCGACCGACCGGCTCGTCGCGCAGGGCACCCAACTTGCCGGCATTCGGCTGGGTAAGAGCTAGCGTGGCTCTTTGATGGCGAAGTTCCACCCGACCCGCCGCCGTTTCCTGGCGTCGGCGGCCGGCGCGACAGGCGCGCTCATCCTGCCTGCGATCCGCTACCCCGAATTGGCGTTCGCGGCACGCGGCACGGGCATCCTGCGTCACGTCCATCTCCTGATCGGAACCTCGGCGCAGGGCAACACGATCCCGGGCGCGCAAGTGCCGTTCGGGTTCGCGTCGGTCAGTCCCGACACGATGTACCCGGGCAGCGCGGGCTACCGGACCGACCACGACATCATCGGATTCAGCCACACGCACGTCAGCGGCGTCGGCGGTGGTGGCACATACGGCAACTTCAGGCTGACCCCACTCGTGGGACCGCTTCGCGTCAACGACATTTCGTCACCAAAGGCCAACGAACTCCTCGCCCCCGGCTATTACGCCGTGATGCTGGCGCGGCCCGACATCCACGTGGAGATCTCTGCAACGCGTCGCACCGGGATCCATCGCTACACGTTCCCCTCGACCACCCATGCACGCATCCTGCTTGATGCCACGTCGGTCGTCCTCGATCCGATCTCGGGCGAGAGCGGCTATCACCACCAGCGCCCGCTCTCGTCCAGGGTGACGGTCATTTCACCGGACCGGATCGACGGGAGCGTGACGATCGTCGGCGGCTACAGCACGGCGCCGTACACGCTGCACTTCTCGTTGATGTTCGACCGTCCCGTCACCACGGCGCAGACGTTCGTCAATCGCCGGATCAGCGCGGCCCGGACAGTGACCGGCGGGAACGCACAACGCACCGGGGTCATCGCCACCTTCGACGCGACGCGACAGCGGGTCGTCGAAGCGCGGCTGGGGATGTCATTCGTCAGCACCGCGCAGGCACACGCGAACCTTGTCAGCGAACTCGGCAACCGCTCGGTTCCGCGCACCGCCGGACGTGCGCAGGCAGCATGGAAGAAAGCGCTGCACCAGATCGACGTCGAGGGTGGCAGCCAATCCGAGCAGACGCTGTTCTACACCGGGCTCTACCGGACGCACGTCATGCCGCACGACCTCACCGACGAGAACGTGTGGACCCACGCAAAGGTGCACTACGAGGATTACTACACGCTGTGGGACACCTTCCGCACCGTGCACCCGCTGCTGAGCTTGGTCCAGCCGCATCGGCAGCGCGACATGGTGCAGACGCTCGTCGAGGTCTACAAGAAGACGGGATGGCTACCGACCGCGCGGACCGCCGGCGCCAACGGCGTGCAGCAGGTCGGCACGCACGCGGACACTGTCGTCGCCGACGCACTGCAGAAGGGCCTGACCGGCATCGACTACCAAACGGCCTATCGCGGGATGGTCAAGAACGCCGAACATGAGCCGTCCTCGAAGAAGGTGGCCGGCGTACCGATGATCATCGAAGGCCGGCCAGGGCTGGCGGAGTACAAGAAGTTCGGTTTCGTCCCGCTCGAGTTCCAGGCCAAGGGCCGCCCGATCGGACTGCGGCGGCTGCAGGTCTCGCGCACTGTCGAGTACGCGTACAACGACTTCTGTATCGCGCAGGTGGCCAAGGCGCTTGGCCATCACGACGATTACCGGAAATACCTCGCCCGATCCGGGAACTGGGCGAACCTGTGGGACCCGTTGACGCACTCGGTGCGACCGCGCCACAGTGACGGGCGTTTCCTGACGCCGTACGACCATGCTGTCCGGCACACCGTCAACGACGCGTACTACGAGGGCAGCGGATACCAGTACTCGACCTTCGTCCCACACGACGTGCAGGGCCTTATCAATCGCCTCGGCGGTGACGTCGGCTTCGTCGCGTGGCTGGATCGGTTCTTCGCGCATGCCGGTGGTCCGCGTGACAACGGCTACTACCAGCACTACAACGAACCCGACCATCTGGCCGCTTACCTCTACATCCATGCCGGCCGGCCCGATCGGACCGCCGATCAGGTGCGCGACCTGCTGGCCACGCAGTACGGCGTCAGCCCCCTCGGACTGCCGGGCAACGACGACTCGGGCGCGATGTCCGCGTGGTACGTGTGGGGCGCGATGGGCCTGTTTCCCAATGCCGGCCAGCCGTACTACTACATCGGCAGCCCGATCTTCACCCAGATCCGCATCCGCCTCGAGCACGGCCGCAGCTTCGTCATCAAGGCACCGGCGACATCTCCCAAGAACCGGTATGTGCAGTCGGCGTCGCTGAACGGACGTCCGCTGCACCGGGCATGGCTGCATCACGAGGAGATCGTGCGCGGTGGCCAGCTCTTCCTGCGAATGGGTGCGCGGCCCTCGAAATGGGCGCGCTCGTCGCGGCCGCCGTCGGTGTCCAAACCGTTGCGTGCAGTGACCGCGGGCGCGCCGTCCGGCGGGGTCATGGTCGCGCCCGGCAAGTCCGCGGGCGCGGCGTTCAAGGTCGACAATCTGACTGCGCATCAGCTGACCGTGCAATGGACGGCCGCGACGACAGGTAGCATCGCGGTCTCTCCGAGCGGCGGCACGCTCACCATTGCCGCGCGCTCGTCGGGCACGGCCCACGTCAGCGTCAAAGCCGGCAAGGCCGACAGCAACTGCTCGGTGCGGTTCGCCAGCACGACCGGGGGCGGCGACACGCTGGCGCACGCCACGGTCAGCGTTGCGGTGGCAAATCATGTCGACCTGACCAAGCACTTCAACAATGTCGCCGTCTCCGCTGACGGTCACAAGCACCGCTCGGGCGACAACGGCGGGTTCACCACTTACTCGGCCGAGGCGCTTGCAGCGGTGGGGATCAAACCAGGCGGCACGGTGCTGTCCGACGGGATCATCTACGTCTGGCCATCCGTCGCAGCCGGAAGACCCGACAGCGTCCGGACATCCGGGCAGAACATCGCGGTCTCGTTCCCGGCCGGCGTTACCCGGATCGGGCTGCTCGGCAGTGCCACGCACGGTGGCTTCCACACCGACGCAACGCTGAAGGTCGCCTACACCGACGGCAGTACCGACGAACTGCAGATCAAGTTCAGCGACTGGACGCTCGCCGGCGGCAAGTACCAGGTGCTGCCACGCGACACCGTCGCCGCGACCACCGGCTACCAGAACACCAGGTCCGGCGGCCGAAAGATGATCATGACGTACGTGTTTGCGGTAACCGCGCCACTGCCCTCGGACAAGACCGCGAAATCCGTGACGTTGTCGCCCGGAACACGCGGCTCGATCAGCATTTTCGCCATCAGCGCGAAGTGAGCGCCCCAGCCACTCCGTAGGGTGTGGCTCATGGATATCGCGATCAAGACCAGCACCGACCGCGGCGGACGAGCGGTACTGACCGTCACGGGCGCGATCGACCTGCAGACCCGTGAGCGGCTGCTCGAGGATGCCCATCAGGCGCTGTCTGGATCACCGACCGCGCTGGTGCTGGATCTCGACGAGGTCAGCTTCATCGACTCCACCGGGCTGGGCGCCTTGATCGAACTCGGCCATGACGCTGCCGATGACGGTGGCGGTCTGGTCATCCGCAATCCGTCACATCGCGTCACCCGGATCCTTGAGATCAGCGGACTGGCCGACGCCTGGGAGTTCGAGACGACCGACTGACCCACGCAGGGCCAGCAACCCGAGCAGCAACATCAGCGCGGCAACGCCCAGGAGCCCGCCGGCATCGACGCCGGTGCTCGCGAGCGGGGTCGCCTGCGAGGTGTGCGGACGATGTCGATTCGCCGGCGTACCGTGCCCGGTCCCGCGCGGACTGTGCCCGGACGGCGGGGTGCCGCCACCGGTGCCAGGCGGGGTGCCGCCAGCGTTGCCAGGCGGGGTGCTCTCGTTCGTGCAGACCACGTCCGCACTGCCGACCGCGTTGCCGCAGACCGTCACCGGGCTCGTCACCGGAGTCCCGGTGCTACCGGTACCGGCTGCCGTCGAGCTGCAGGACGCAGCACTGCCCCCGCCGGCTCCGACACCGTCTCCGCAGATGGTCACCGGCGCGTTGACCGGGGCGTTCGCGTCGCCACCGCCCGACGAACCACTGCCAGTGCCCGCGCTGGTCGAGCCGCACGAGCCGGTGCTGCGACCGCCTGCTCCGACGCCGTTGCCGCACACCGTCACCGGCGCGTTCACCGGCGCATTGGCCTCCGAACCGTTGCCGGCCGACCCGCTGGCCGACCCTGCGCTGCTCGCGCCACATGACGCCGTCCCGTGGCCGTGCACCGCGGCACCGTTGCCGCACACTGTCACCTGCGCGTTGACCGGTGCGTTGATTTCCGATCCCGATCCACTGCTTGCGGCACCGTTGCCCGACCCGTCACAGGAGGCGTTGCCGTGGCCGGCCACGCCCACCCCGTTGCCACATACCGTCACCGGCGCGTTGACCGGCGCGTTCGCGTCCGAACCGTGGCCCGTGCTGCCGCCGCCGGAGCCGTTACAGGACCCGGAGCCGTTGCCGACCGAATTGCCACACGCCGTGATCGGCGCGTTGACCGGCGCGTTCGCGTCGGACGCACCGCCGGACAGGTTTCCGGATCCGGATCCGGAGCATGACGCCGAACTCTCGCCGAGCACGCCGACGGAATTGCCGCAGGCGTGCATCGGCGCGTTGACCGGCGCATTCACCCGGGGGTCCGCGGCAGCGCCGCGGGGGCGCGCTGCCGCGGACGGAGCCGAACCGGAGCGTGCCGTGGTGATGTGATGACCGGCGACGTTGACCGCGTTCGACCCGATCGTCACCGGTGCGTGGACCAGCGCCGAGATCGGTGGATGGAGTTGATTCGTTGTCGCGGCCGACGACAGTCCGGTGCTGAGCAGCCACATGCCTGCTCCGAACACCCCGACTGTCAGGCCGCGCTTCAGCCAAACATTCATGGATTCATTCGCTTTCGACTAGGGTTTTGCACGACCGGAATCGGTCGCGATGGGAACTCGGCCGCGCTCTAAGCGGCGGATTCCCTCGCCTAGTCGGGGAAGACGGACGGGCGCGCGGACGCGACGCCGAACAGCACGGCGGGCCACCGCCGCGTTACCACCGCTGTCGCGTTGGTCATCTGACGAACGTGGGCCGTGCCGAGGCCGGAACCGGCACCCCCGCCACTCGCGCTCGTGCTGGCCGACCGCCCGGTTCCGATCGGCGCAGCGGGCTGCCAACCGGACGGGGTGACCGGGCGATCGATGCTGATCGCGCGCGGTCCGAACCGTGCCTTGACAGACCGTGCAATTGCCTGATGGGTAAATGGATTCGCCGATGCCGGTGCGGTCACGAGGGGGATCGTCGACGCCGCCCGATGTGCTTGCACCGCCGGCTGGTGGTGCGCCGCCGGCCGTCCCACGACACGGTGCGACGGCCGCGGTGCAACGCGTGCTGAGTTCGCGAGGCGATGCGTGGGCCGAAGGGCTCTGTGCACGATCGGCGTCACGATGGTGCGCACGATCGGATGCACGACGCGACGGGCGATCTTGCGCACGATCGGCGTGGCGGCCTTCCGCGCGGTGTGCACGACCTTCGCTACGGTCTCATGAACCGTGCGATGGGCCACGGCCACAACGGGACGGACAGCCGGCGCCTGCACCCGCTCTACGGTCTCGCGGACGTGCGAACGCACGACCGGCAGCTCCGCGTGCTGGCGAAGGTCATGCACCTCATCGCCTACCGCGTGGTCGAGCGGGTGCGGCAATGGTTGCGGGGTCGCGGCGTGCGCGGAATTCAGCAGCGCGCCGAGCAACCAGAACCCGACGACGAGGCCTACTGTGCAGAGGAATCGGCGGAGCCAGCGAACGCCCGAATCGCCACCCCAGGGGGTGGCGGCAAGGTTCGGCGTCTCCGGCACGAGCGCGTCCTTCTGGTCCGGCGGATGATGCTCTTACTCACGCGACATTTACCGCGACATGACACATAACTAACACCTTTTTGTACATCCGTCTTATATCGGACGCAACCGGGGCGCGAAAACGTATTCGAATACTTGCCCGAGAAGTAATGCGCGGCCGCTTATCAGTTCGCAAGGTTCCCCTTATTCGGTAAGGGAAACGCTCAGCTGTTGAACAGGCCGCCAAGACCGCCGATGCCCTCGCGCGGCTGTTCGCTCGGCGAGGTCGCGGCCACCCACCGGGCGAACGCCTCCGGGTTGCGCGACTGCAACAGCACCCGTCCCGGACCGTAGAAGTCGAACACCCAACCCTCGCCGGACTTCATCGACTGGATCGAGCGGCCCTGCGCCGCGCGGCGCATCTGGAAGCGCACGCCGAGGTCGTACGCAACGACATGTCCGGTGTCGACGGTGACCATGTCGTTGGCCTCGAGATCCATGACGTCGACCGCGCCGTAGATGCTGACCAGCGCCTCGCCCTGACCACTGGCGCGGAAGCCGAAACCACCCTCGCCCCCGAACAGGTTCGCCATGCCGCCCCACTGCGTATCGATCTCGACACCGTGCGAGTTCGCGATCCAGCTGCCGCGACGCAGGAAGAACGGCCGGTCGGGGGTCACGTCGATCGACACGGTGTCGCCCGGCAGCACGCCGGCCACATCGACCCACCCGCCTTGCGCGGGTGCGGTGTAGGTGGTGACGAAGAACGATCCGCCGCCGAGCATGCTGCGCTTGAGTCCGGCCATGATGCCGCCCTGCGACTTCGACTCGAGCACCACCCCCGCGCTGTGCGCGATCATCGCGCCGGACTCGACCCGCACCGCCTCGTTGCCGGCGAGCACGCAGCGCGCGACAGTGAACGACGGATTGTGCCGGAGCTGGACCTGCATGCGAGCCTCCTACGCGGCCGGTGCGATCGGAAGGGCACCTAGCCTACGGCCAGCCACGCGCCGGCGGCAGCGATCGCACCACCGGTCATGTCCAGGGCCGGTTCGTCGGTCTGCCAGGAACGCACGTCGTCCAGATACCTGCTGCCGTGGCCGTCGAACGGGCGGTAGCCGGGCACGGTGCAATGCCGCATACCGTCCTGGAATCCGCCGAGGCCGCCCTCGAACAGGTCGGCACTGTTCGGACCGTTCACGACGGCACCCACGTCGAGCGGCGGCGTGCCGTTGAGCGACCCGCTGATGTTCGCGACCTGATGCTGCATGCAGTGCGGGAACCTCGTACCGATGCCGACCATCAGGCTCACTCCCCACGCATTGGTGCCGAAGAGCCAGTTGCGTTCCTGCGTCGCCAGGTCGTCGAACGTGCTCTTGCCGGTGAGCTGGTGATACCAGCCGGCCATCGCGATGACACCGAAGGTGTGCGCGTCGACATCGAACTCGTCGACATTGCCGGACGCGAAGAACGGGTCGCTCTTCGCATGCGTCGCGGCACCGCGCAACTGGCGGGCGAGGTCGGCGAGCAACTGGGTGCCGGTGACGGCCAGGCCCTGCTGGCTGTGGCCGCGCAGCGCACGGACGAGGTCGGCATGCGCGAGCGCGCTGTCGTCGTAGAGGTTGAAGGTGTCGCCACGTTCGTGCTGGAAGTACCCGCGCGCCCAGCGCGCAGACTGCGCGAGCCAGTGCTTGGGCGAGCGGTGCAGCCGCTCGGCGGCGAGGGCGGCCTCGGCGGTGCCGAGTTCCATGTCATCGCGCCAGGTCGACTCGGGATAGAAGTCGTTGGGCAGCGCGGTGGTCAACGGGGTCGGCGGTGACGCGGTGTCGGCGAGCTTGAGGATGGCGATCGCGTTGCGGTAGTCGCGCGCAGCTCGCTTGCGCGGGTCTATCTGCGCGGCCAGCGCGAAGGCGGCGGCTACCCGGCCGGCGAGGTTGGGGCTGATCTTGTGGCCGGGCGCAGCAGCTTCGAACACCGGGCGGTGCGCGGCGGCGACGCGATCGATCGCGGCTTTGTTGTGGTCGTCGTCCTGCGGCAGCCGGAACAGGTCGTGATCGCCGTAGAAACTGCCGCTGGACGTGCCGTTGCCGGTGCCGACCTGCAGGTAGAGCGTCTTGGTGCTCGGGTGCCACATCTTGTTCAGCCAGTTCAGCCCGAACCGTCCCTCGCGCACGAGCGCGCCCGGCGCCGACTTGCCCAACTCGCGGGCGGCGGACAGCAGCACGATGTCGGCGAAGGCCGCCGTGTGGGTGAACTTCAGGTAGTCGCCGGCGTCGGCCCACCCGCCGGACACGTCGACCGGCCCGCGGATCTTGGTGAGCTCCGGATCGGTGATCTCGTCGGTGTCCGGGTCGAAGTGCGGCGTCTTGTAGACCATCGCGCGCGCGTCGTGCAGGTGCGACGGCTTGCGATGCAGCGAGCCTGGGATCACGTGCTTGCCGTCGCGCTGGACCTGGTCGAACTTAACTCCATCGGCCAGGACGGTGCGATAGATCGACGCGATCGTGCGCACGCGGACGGTGGCGCTGACCCTTGGCGTGCTGTGCACGACGAGCCGGTAGCTACCGGCCCTGCGCAGCCCGGTGAAGCTGACCGCGTAGGTGTGCTGGTAGGTGGCATTCCACGATCCGCGGTCGGTGGTGGATACCGAGCCGGTGCGCACGACGTGGCCGTCCTGCTTGATCTGGAAGCGCGCGCCGCCGGTCGGCCTCGACGTCATGAGGACGGCCTGCTTGGCCGCACCGCGCACGTACCCGGCCTGGTCGATGCGCAGCTTCGCCTTGGCAGGTGCCTTGGCCGACGCTCGTGCGGGCTCGGCTGCGTGGCCGGGCGCGGCCTGGCCGAGTACCGAGACGAGCACCACCGTGACCAGCGCGCCGGACTGTCGCAGCATGTCCACTCCCGTAGTTAGGAAGCTTTACTTCTATCCGAAACGATCCTTTCACCGAGGTCGGCTCCGGCACAACCTCGCGACCCGCTCGGGCCGGCCCGTCACTGGTCGGGCGGTCAGGGCGCGGCATTCGGCTGGCCCGTCCGATCAGCCTTTCCCCGCTGGCGGCCGGTTCCGCGCCACTGAACCGGGTGCGGGCGGGGAAAAGGCGTTCCCGAGGTGGGCGCGCACCTCGGCTGCCTCGGGCAGGCCCATCTCGGTGTAGCGCGCGTAGGCCTGCTGCCACCGTTCCCGCGCGCCCGCTTGGTCGCCGGCCACCGCGCGCGCCGCGGCCGAGCCGGCCAGCGCGCGAGCCGTGTAGTACGGATCGCCGGTCTGTGCGCTGAGCTCGAGCGCGGCCTGCAGGTTCTCGGCGGCACCGGCGCCATCGCCGGCGGCCAGCTGCACCTCACCCAGATCGGTCAGTGCGCCCGTCGTGATCTCGACTTCGCCGAGCTCGCGTCCGACCTCGACTGCCTTGCGCAGCTCTCGGGCCGCCTCGCCGTAGCGCCCCATCGCGCCGAGCGTCGCGCCGATCCCGCGCATCGCGTCGCCCTCACCGGGGCGGTAACCGATGTCGAGGTAGATCTCCAGCGCCACGCGATGCTCGGTCAGCGACTCGTCGAGCTGGCCCAACCGGCGCCGGGTCGAGCCCAGGTTGTCGTGCACAACGGCCATCCCGACCCGCGAGTCGAGCCGCCGGTGGATCTCCAGCGAACGCTCGAACCCGGCCAGCGCCTCCTGGTTGCGGCCGAGGTACATGTGCACGACGCCGAGGTTGTTGGTGGCCCGTCCCTCACCGGCCAGATCGTTCGCCGCGCGCAGCAGCTCGATCGCCCCGCGGTGATGCGACTCGGCCTCGGCGTAACGGCCGAGCCGGCGGCTGGCGATGCCCAGACCGTAGAGTGCGTTGCCCTCGTCGGACCGGTCGCCGACCTCGCGCTGGATCGCCACCGCCTCGTGCAATGCGTCGTAGGCCTCCTGGTAGTTGCCCACCCGCCAGCGCACTGTGCCGATGCCGTGCATCGCGCGCCCCTCGCCGCCGCGATCGCCGACCTCGCCGAACGCGGTCAGCGCCGCGGTGTGCCTGGCCAGCGCAACATCGAAGCGGCCCTGATCGCGGTCGATCAGCCCGAGGTTGTGCAGCGCCCAACCCTCCCCGGCCCGATCGGCGAGCTGTACAGCGGTGGCCCTGGCCAGCTCGTGCAGAGCGAGGGCCGCGTCGTAGAACGTCCGGTCGACCAGGTAATCGGCCAGCAACCGCGATGCCTCGACCGCCGACGAGGCCCGCTCGTCCTGCGCGAGTGCGACGACGTTGCGCCATTGCCTGCGCAGCCAGATCCGCGCGGCCTCCGCATCGTCGAATCGCCGCGCCGTCGGCCACGCCGGCCGGTGTGGGTACACCGCGTTGACCGCCGCGGCGCACGTGCCGAGGTAGTACTCGCGCAGCCGGTCCCGCGCCGCGGCACGCACGTCCGGCGCCAGCTCGCCACCCAGCTCGGCCGCGTAGCCGCGCAGCAGGTCGTGCATGCCGAACCGTCCGGACCGCTGCTCGGTGATCAGGTGCGCACGGGCGAGCTCGTCGAGGATGCGCGCCGCTGCACCGGACGATGCGCCCGACAGCGCCGCGGCCGCGTGCCGGTCGACGTCACGTCCCGGATGCAGCCCGAGCAGCGCGAACAGCTCCGCGCCCGGTTCGCTCAGATGCCGGCGCGACCACGAGAACACCGTGCGCACGGCCGTGTACTCGTCATCACCGGTGGTCAGGGCATCGAGCCCGCCCGGTTCGTCGTCCAGCTCGCCGTTCAGGTCGGCCAGGCGAAGGGACGGACGGTTGGTGGCCAGCTCGGCCGCGATCCGCAATGCCAGGGGTAGTCGCGCGCACCGCTCGGCGAGCCGGGCAGCCGACTCCGGCTCGTCATCGACGCGCGTCCCGACAAGCGTCCGCAGCAGTGCGATCGCTTCGTCCATGGGCAGCAGATCGAGGTTGACGCGCACCGCGCCGTGGCGGGCCACCAGCCCGCGCATGCTGTCGCGGCTGGTGATCAGCGCGAAGCAGGACGAGCCGCCCGGCAGCAGATCGCGTACCTGCTCGACCGAGCTGGCATTGTCGAGCAGCACGAGCACCTTCTTGGCTGCGACGACGGTGCGGTAGCGGGCCGCGCGCTCGGCCAGGTCCTGCGGCACAGCGGCGCCGTCGACACCGAGCGCGCGCAGCATCGCGTCGAGCGCGGCCGATGCGCTGACCGGGCTGGACGGGTCGTAGCCGCGCAGGTTCAGGTACAGCTGGCCGCCGGGGAACTTGTCGGCGACCCGGTGCGCCCAGCGCACGGCAAGTGCGGTCTTGCCGACCCCGGCCGTGCCGCTGATGACCGCGGCCCCGGCCTCGCGCAGCAGCGCGTCGAGCTCGGCCGTCTCGGCGGCACGTCCGGTGAAGGCCGTGACGTCGGCAGGCAGTTGCCGAGGCACGGCGGCAGTCGGCGGCGCAGGGGGCGGCGGTGCGTTCGAGGCCTCGCGGCCGGCCTGGCTGGCCTCCTTCCAGAGCTGGTGGAACTCGTCGGCGTCGCCGTTGAGGCCCTCGACGATCAGCTCGAGCAGACCCCAGCGCGGGACGGCCGGCCGCGAGAACGCAGCCGAGATGGTGGTGTGGCTGCAGCCGATGTCGCGGGCCATGTCGCGCAGGCTGGGCCAGCCCGCCTCGTGGTGCAGCTCGTGCAGGCGCTCGAAAAGCGTGCTGACCGGCCCGTCCGGCACGGTCGGCCGCGGCAGCGCGCCCATCGCCGTCTCCCCCCGAAAAACAGCACTGTCCAGCTCTGTACGGAATCGTCAACCGGGGTCAACGGCTGCCGAACATTGCCGACGTGTCCATCATTCTGGCCCTAATGGCCGCCCTGGGTTACGGAGTCAGCGACTTCACCGGCGGGCTTGCGTCCCGCCGCGTGCGGCCGACCACCGCGCTGCTGCTCAGCTACCCCGTCGCGACGGTGCTGACTCTGGTCGCGTTGCCGATGGCGCCCGGCACGCTGTCCGGCCATGCTGCCGTGTTCGCCGCGCTCGCCGGGCTGGCCGGATTGGTCGGCTTCGGCCTGATGTACCGGCTCATGTCGACGGCCCCACTCAACCTTGTCTCGCCGATCACCGGCGTCCTCGCCGCGGCGACCCCGATCGCGTTCGGCGTGCTCAGCGGCGAGCAGCCAGGGCTCACCGGGTGGTGCGGCATCGGTTTCGGGCTGGTCGCGGTCGCACTGGTCGGCAGCGCCTCGGACGGCAGTCCGCACGCGCGGCTCAAGGTGCGGGTGCTGCTGCTGGCGCTGGTGTCCGGCGGCGGGTTCGGGCTGTACTTCGTGCTGCTGGCGCACGCCGGCGCGAACACCGGGCTGTGGCCGCTGATGATCGCGCGGCTGTCAGCGCTGATCGTCATCGTCGCGGTGGCGGCTCGGCCGGGCGTGCTGGCCCCGGTCTGCCGCAAGACCGCGCTGCTGGCAACTGTGGCCGGGGCGCTCGATGCCGGCGCCGACCTGTGCTTCCTGCTCGCCACCCGTGACGGCTACCTGTCGCTGGTCAGTGTCATCACCGCGCTCTACCCGGCCTTCACCGTCATGCTGGCGCTATTCGTGCTGCGCGAGCGGGCCGGCCTGCTGTCGCGGCTCGGCCTGGGGCTGTCCGTCCTGTCCCTCGCGCTGATTGCCGGCTGACTACTCGAGCGGGCTGCGCGGCAGCAGGCTGTCCGCGATGATCTTCTGCTGGATCTGACTGGTGCCCTCGAAGATCGTGGTCAGCCGCGCGTCGCGCCAGTAGCGCTCGACCTGCCGTTCGGTGGTGTAGCCGTTGCCGCCGTGCAGCTGCATCGCGTCATTGGTGACGTCGACAGCCATCTCGGTCGCGACCAGCTTCACCATCGCTGCTTCCCGTGCGCACGGCTGGCCCTCGTCGAGCAGGAACGCGACCTGCTGGTAGAAGGCACGCGCCTGATCGACCCGGGCCGCCATCGTGGCGAGCATGAACCGCAGCGCTTGAAAGTCGCCGATCGGGTGGCCGAACTGCTCGCGTTCCTGCAGGTAGAGCACGCAGTCCTCCACCGCCGCGCGGGCGAGCCCGACCGCGCGCGCCGCGGTGTGCACGCGGGCGATGTTGAGCCACTTCTGCGTGTCGCGGAAGGCGGCTTCACTCGTGACCCGGTTCGCCTTGGGCACGCGCACACCGTCGAAGGTGAGATCCCAGGTGACGAAGCCGTGGTAGCCGATCTTGTCGATCGGCTCGCCGGTGAGCCCGGGCGGGAAGGCGTCGCGCTCCTTCTCGAGGATGATCGTGGCCAGGCCGGCCGAAGGCTTGTCGTGCGGCCCGGGTTCCTCGGTACGCACGAGCAGTTGGATGAAATCGGCCGCCTTGGCGTTGCCGATCCAGCGCTTGCGTCCGGTGATGATGTAGTCGCTGCCGTCGGATTCGACGGACGTGCTGACCGCGGCGAGATCCGATCCGGCGTCCGGTTCGGAGAATCCGGCCGCACCGATCCACTCGCCGCGCGCGCTGCGCTGCAGCAGCCGGCGCTGCTTGTCGGCATCGTCGAAGTCGGTGCCGAGGCCCTGCCCGCGAGCGATGATGCTCGCGACGCTCATCCACGCGCGCGCGAGTTCCTCGGCGATCATCGCGTACTCGAACACGCCACACCCCATGCCGCCGTACGCGGACGCGATCATGATGCCGAAGTAGCCCTGCGTGCCGAGCGCATCGAGCAGGCTGCGCGGCATCTCGCGCTTGTGTGGGTCGCATTCGTTGGCGACCGGCAGCACCTCGTCACGTGCAAACCGCCGCGCTTCGACCTGCAACGCGATCCGCTGGTCCGTCCGGTACGGCGGCGGCAGCTCGGGGACGGGCGGCTTTCTCACGTCGGAAAGGCTAGCCGCCACAGCTGTTTTGGTATCGGGTGACCAGATCGGGGCCTCGATTTTGGTTATCCGATACCAAAACAGCGGGAATACCGCATAAGTGACGGACGAGAAGGTCACCGACGACGCGCGCGGATTCCACCGCTCGATCGGCCTGTTCTCCGCGACTGCGATCAACATGACGCAGATGTGCGGCATCGGTCCGTTCATCACGATCCCGCTGATGGTCGCGACGATGGGTGGCCCGCAAGCCATCCTCGGCTGGATCGTCGGCGCGCTGCTGGCGATCACCGACGGCCTGGTCTGGGCCGAACTCGGCGCGGCCATGCCCGGCGCGGGCGGCACGTACATCTATCTGCGCGAGGCGTTCCAGTACCGCACCGGCAAGTTGATGCCGTTCCTGTTCGTATGGACGGCCGTGATCAGTATCCCGCTGATCATGTCGACCG
>DASRSG010000113.1:0-2587 GCA_035656595.1 Jatrophihabitantaceae bacterium
GCCCCGCGCGGGCACGCGTTCGAGTTCCGCATCAATGGCGAGGATCCCGGACGCAACTTCCTGCCCGCGCCGGGCACCGTCACCAGCTATCGCGAACCGGCCGGGCCGGGTGTGCGTGTCGACTCGGGCATCGAACCGAACTCGGTGATCGGCGGCGCGTTCGACTCGCTGCTGGCCAAGCTGATCGTCACCGGCGAGACACGCATCGAGGCCCTGGAGCGCGCCCGTCGCGCGCTCGACGAGTACGTGGTCGAGGGCATGGCGACCGCGCTGCCGTTCCATCGCGCGGTGGTGCGCGACGAGGCCTTCACCGCCGAGCCGTTCACCATCTTCACCCGTTGGATCGAGACCGAGTTCGACAACCAGATCGAGCCGTTCGGCGGCGCCGCGTCCGACGACGAGCCGCAGCTGCCGCGCGAGACGATCGTGGTCGAGGTCGGCGGCAAGCGGCTCGAGGTATCGCTGCCCGCCGGATTCGGCGCGGGTGGTGGCAGCAGCGCGAAGAAGGCTGCGCCGAAGCGCTCGGCGGGCAAGAAGTCAGGCGCTGCGGCGTCGGGTGACTCGCTGACCGCACCCATGCAGGGCACGATCGTGAAGGTTGCGGTGTCCGACGGCGACACCGTCGAGGCCGGGCAGACCGTCGTCGTCCTCGAAGCAATGAAGATGGAACAGCCGCTCACCGCGCACAAGGCCGGCACCGTAAGCGGCCTCTCCGCCGAAGTAGGTGCGGTAGTGACCAGCGGCACCGTCATCTGCGAAATCAAGGACTGACCAGGTCCGCCGAAGCAGTCCGGCGATCTGGGCCGCTCGCATCGGCGCGGCGGGCTCTTCGCGCGACCGCTCATCGCATTCGTGGTCAGCTTGGTGGTTAGGTGCCGGCCGTATTTCCCCGGGCGTGACCGGTTCCGCGCCCGCCAACCGGACACCAGCGGGGAAAACCGTTCAGCCTCGGCGAGCAATGATGCGCTCGATTGCGGCCGCGCGTTGGCTGGCTATGGATGCCATCTCGTCCGTGCGGCGGCGCACGTCGTCGACCGAACTGCCGGGCGAGAACACCATCGCCCAGCCACCGCCGTGCTCCAGCTCCGGCACCCGCTCGACAAGGTCGCTCTGGGCGACGTGATGGGTGCCGGAGAATCCATGGCCGCGGTCGACGACCGCGACCAGCACGTATCCGTCGGGGACGTCCGGCAGCGCAGCCACAATCAGCTCGGCATGGTCGGCGAACACATCGGCCACGAGCACCGTGCGATGCGCCCGCTCGCGTGCCTCAGGCGAGAAGTCTCCGTGATTAGCCATCAGAATCAATCCAAGTCATCGTGCAACATCAATCGGCGCGCCGCCTCGGCGACCGAGCCGGACAACGACGGGTATACCCCTATTGTTCCCGCGACCTCGGCGACTGTGAGGCTCTGCTGCACCGCCATCGCGATCGGGAAGATCAGCTCGGACGCATCCGGCGCAACCACCACACCGCCGATCACCACACCGGTCGCGGGCCGGCAGTAGAGCTTGACGAATCCCTCGCGCTGGCCCTGCATCTTGGCCCGCGCGTTCGTCGCGAGCGGCAGCGTGACCATCCGCGACGGCACCTGCCCGGACGTGATCGCGTCGTAGCCGATGCCGACGGTGGCGATCTCGGGATGGGTGAAGATGTTCGCCGCGACGGTCTTGAGCCGCAACGGCGCTACCGCCTCGCCGAGCGCGTGCCACATCGCGATCCGGCCCTGCATGCCGGCCACCGACGCGAGCAGCAGCACGCCGGTGCAGTCGCCGGCGGCGTAGATGGACGGCACATTTGTGCGTGACACCCGGTCGACGCCGATATACCCGCCGGCGGTCTGGTCGACCCCGACGTGCTCGAGCCCCAGCCGCGACGTGTCCGGCACCGACCCGACGCACATCAGCGCGTGCGACCCCTCGACGGTCCGGCCGTCCTCCAGCTCGACGATCACACCTTCACCGACCCGCTTCACCGCGGCCGCCCGTGCCTGCTTGACCAGCGTGCCGCCCCGGCTGGTGAAGACGTGCTCGATGACGGCGGCCGCGTCGGGATCCTCGCCGGGCAGCACCCGATCACGCGACGAGACCAGCGTGACGGGCACGCCCAGCTCGCTGTAGCCGGACGCGAACTCCGCCCCCGTCACACCCGAACCGATCACGACGAGGTGCTCGGGCTGCCGGTCGAGGGAGTAGACGTCGCGCCACGACAGGATCCGCCCGCCGTCCGGTTCTGCGGTATCGAGGACGCGCGGTGTGGCACCGGTGGCCAGCAGCACGACGTCGGCCTCAACGGTGCCGGCCACCTCCCCGGAGTCGTCGACGATCTCGACCAGGTGCGCGCGCGGCGGCTGGTCGGCGGCGAACCGTCCCGCACCGTGCCGAACGGTGACCCCCTCGTTGACCAGCCGCCGCGCGATGTCGTCGGACTGCTGCTGCGCGAGATCAAGGATTCGCTTGTTCACCGAGCGCAGATCGACGGCAACCTCCCCGGACACCGTGCCCACCCCGACCCGCGGCGCGTCACGGAATGCGGTTACCCGGTCGCTGGTGGCGATGAGCGTCTTGCTCGGCACGCAGTCAGTCA
>DASRSG010000114.1:0-6972 GCA_035656595.1 Jatrophihabitantaceae bacterium
GCTCACGATCGTGCTGTCTGCGGTCGTGGCTGCCGGGCTGTACGTATTGCTCAACCGCACCCGTACCGGTACTTCGATGCGCGCGGCGGTCGATAACCGCGAACTGCTCGGGCTGTTCGGCGGCAGCCCGCGGCGGGTCTCGACGCTGAGCTGGGCGTTGGGCTGCTCACTCGCTGCGCTTGCCGGCATCCTGCTCGTCTCGCAGGTCGGGCTCGACTACTACCAATTGACCTTCCTGGTGATCGACGCGTTTGCTGCGGCGATGTTCGGCAAGTTGCAAAGCCTGCCGTTGACGTTCATCGGCGCGATGGTGCTCGGGCTCATCCAGGGTTACGCGGGCTACCTGCCGCAAGGACAGCTGTCGGACGGGATCAGTGCCGCGCTGCCGACGATCGTGCTCTTCATCGTGCTGATCTTCGTCCCGCAGGTGCGCCTACGGGTAGGACAGATCAAGGGCATCCTGGCCGCGCCGGTTCCACGCGCCCGGCGTTCGCTCGAGGTCGGTGTCGGCTTGGTGCTCTTCGGCGGGATCATCGCCCAGCTGCTCTCCGACGTGAACTCGCTACGGCTCGGCAGCGCGCTTGCCTACGGCATCGTGATGCTGTCGCTGGTGCTGCTCACCGGCTACGGCGGTTACGTCTCGATGGCTCAGCTCAGCTTCATGGGCATCGGCGCCGCGGTCGTCTGCAAGATGGACACCACCTCACCGATGGCGGTGCTGTTCGCCGTGTTGATCTCGGCTGCGATCGGCGCGCTGGTTGCGCTGCCGGTGTTGCGGCTGACCGGCCTGTACCTAGCGCTGGCGACTTTCGCCTTTGCCGAGTTGATGGACAAGCTCGTCTTCCAGACCAACATCATGTTCGGCTTCAACGGCAGCCTGAACGCGCAACGCATGTCATTGTTCGGCTACAACTTCGGCAGCAGATCGTCCTACAACGTGCTGATGCTCGGGGTCTTCATTGTCATCGCGCTCGGCTTGCTCGCCTTGCGCCGCGGTCCGATCGGCCGCGTGCTGATCGCGATGCGTGACAGCCCAGCCGCCTGTGGCACGCTCGGGTTAAACCAACGCTGGTTCCGCGTCGGGCTGTTCAGCCTCGCCTCGGGTATTGCCGGTCTCGGCGGCGCGCTCATTGCTGGGCTTCGGGGCACCGTCTCGGCGCTGGACTTCCAGCCCATCGTCGGCCTGCTCCTCCTGCTGCTCGCCGTGGTGTGCGGCGTGACGTCGATGACCGGCGCTTTTGTCGGAGGGTTCCTGCTGATGCTGCTGCCGGTGCTGCAGTCGCAGTTCCCGGCGCTCGGCGGCCTGGAGTTCCTCATCATCGGCATCGGCGCGGTCAGCCTCGGCCGCGACCCCAACGGGCTGGCGAACATGATCTTCAAGGCGGGTGCGCGACTGTCACCACGGCTGCCCGCCCAACTGCGCCTTCCGCAACGAGCCACACAGCGTGACGCGGTGAGCGAAGCGCCGTCGCTCGAGACCGAACAGGTGGCCGGCCATGGCGTTGCTTGAGGTCAGCGGCGTCACCGTCCGCTTCGGCGGCGTGACCGCAGTCGACGACGCGAGCATCGCGGTCGACACCGGCAGCGTCACCGGCTTGATCGGCCCGAACGGGGCCGGCAAGACGACGCTCTTCAACGTCATCAGCGGCTTGCAATCGCCGACCGCAGGACGTATTCGCTTCGCCGATCACGACATCACCCGCTCGTCGGTCAACGCGCGAGCGCGGGCCGGCATCGGGCGCACATTCCAGCGTCTCGAGGCGTTCGGCTCGCTCACCGTGCGCGAGAACGTGCAGGTGGCGCGCGAGATCAAGGGCGGGGTGCGAAGCTGGTTCGGCCGCCGCGACACCGCAGTGGTGGACGGACTCATCGAACGCGTCGGCATCACGCGGTACGCCCAGCAGCGTGCCGACTCGGTGCCAACCGGTGTCGCGCGGCTGCTCGAGATCGCCCGGGCGTTGGCGACCGAGCCGCGACTGCTGCTCCTCGACGAGCCGTCGTCCGGGCTGGACGAGGCCGAGACCGGCAACTTCGGTGCGCTGCTGCGCGCGCTTGCGGCCGACGGCACGGCGGTGCTCATGGTCGAGCACGACATGGATCTCGTGATGGACGTGTGCGATCTCATCCACGTGCTCGAGTTCGGCCGGGTGATCGCGACTGGTACCGCGGCGCAGATCAGATCCGATCGCAAGGTGCAGGCGGCCTATCTAGGTTTCGGCGATGCCGGCGAGACGGCGGTCGAGCAGACGTCGGTCATCCCGGCGATCACCGTGCCGGTAGGTGCGATGCGACCGACGACGGGGCCGAGCGCAGCGAGTGTCCCCGAGGAGTCCGCATGAGCAGGAACGCGTTGATCCTCGAGCTCATCGATGTGCATGCCGCATACGGGCGCATCGAGGTGCTGCGCGGCGTCGACCTGACCGTGCCGCGTGGCGCGGTGATGGCGTTGCTCGGTGCCAACGGCGCAGGAAAGACGACGTTGCTCAAGGTGGTCAGTGGCCTGATGCCGCCGACTGCGGGAGACATCCACCTGGCCGGCGTGCACGTGGCCGGTGCAGCGCCGGAGGAACTGACCCGGGCCGGATTGTGCATGGTTCCCGAAGGCCGCGGTATCTTCCCGAACCTCACCGTCGAAGAGAACCTTTGGCTGGCGTCGTACGCCGGCGTACCGGTAGAGAAGATCCTCACCGAGGCATACGCGCGCTTCCCCCGGCTGAAGGAACGCCGCCGCCAGCTCGCAGGCAGCATGTCCGGCGGCGAGCAGCAAATGCTCTCGCTGGCCCGCGCGCTGGCTTCGAGTCCGGCGCTGCTGCTCCTCGACGAGCTGTCGATGGGCCTGGCCCCCCTCATCGTCGAGGGTCTGTACGACACGGTGGCCGAGATCGCTGCTGACGGTGTCTCGATCCTGGTCGTGGAGCAGTTCGCCAGTGCCGCACTACGAGTTGCCGACTACGCGGCTGTGATGCACGGTGGCCGCATAGTGGCGACCGGTGAACCGGATGAGATCCAACATCAACTCAGTGAGTTGTACTTCGGAGGAGCAGCTTGATGAAGCGCGCGAAATGGTATTCAGCGGGTGCGCTCGCCGCGATCGGCACGCTGCTTTGGCCGGGGGCCCAGGCCGGCGCAGCGCCCACCGCGCTCGGCGGCTGGCAGGTCGCGGCCAGTGCTTCGGTGGTGCACATCGAGATGTACGAGCCGACCATCCCCATCCCGGCGTCGCCCCAGGGTGACTTCAGCATTGGCTTCTCCTCGGCCACCACCGAATCCGGCACGGCACGCGCGACCGCTAGCTACCTGTGGCCGGGGTCGGTCATCGGCGACGGGTTCGACCAGCTGACCAGCCAACCCGGCACGACCTACCCGGTGCAGGTCAACTCGAAGTTCCCGGCGACCACCGCCGCGCCGAAGAACAACCAAGCCCAGCTGACCAAGGGCAACGGCATGTCCACGTCGACCAACGGCTACACCACCAAGGCTTCGGTCACCGGACTGGGCATCGATTCCAAGAACACCAACCCGGCCGACGGTCTCGGCAAGGGCCTTGGCCAGCTCGCCCCTGGCGGTGGCGGCAGTAGCAGTGGCGGTGGCCTCGGCGGGTTACCGATTCCGGGCGCACCGTCGTTGCCTGCGCTGCCGACATCAGTGCCGACCTCGTCGTCGGCGCCGACGCCGCCGAAATCGCCGGTACCTGTGCCTGCGCCGCTCGCCGCGCTGGTTTCGGTCAAGGGCATGACGAGCTCGTCCGCGGCGCTCGTGGGTCAGCAGACGGTGACCTCGACCGCGAACTCGGCGGCCGGCGAGATCGACCTGCTCGGCGGCATCGTGTCCTTCCGCAACGTGCAGGTCGCCAGCACGATCGTGTCCAACGGGAAGTCCTCGACCAGCTCGGGCAAGATCACCATCGGTGGGATGTCGGTGTCGGGCAAGGCCGTCAAGTTCGGCCGCGGCGGTTTCACGGTCACCGACAAGAAGGCGGCGTTGCCGGCATTCCCCGCCCAGGCGACCGCCGCGCTGAAGCAGCTTGGCATCTCGTTCAAGGTGACCCCGTCGAAGCAAAATTCGCACGGCGCCGAAGGCACGTTCAGCGGCCAGGCCATGATCGTCACGATCAACACGATTCCGTTGCGCAAGAAGCTGGACGATCCGCTCAACACCATCGTGAAGTCGCTCGGCAAGGACGCAGCCGAGCAGCTCGCCCCGCTATTGCAACTGCGGCCGAAGCTGGTGTTCAACATCGGCGAGGCTTCCAACGACGCGTCCGCGTTCCCGGCGTACAAGGTTCCGCCGACCAAGTCCGTTCCGCCGGCCACCTCCGGCGGTGGCGGGCACAACCCGCCGCCGGTTACCAGCACGGGCGGCGGCAACACCGGCGGCCTCGGCGGCCTGGGTGGCGGCGCCACCGGCGGCGGCACGACGACTGGTGGCACAACCACGACCGGCGGCACGACCACGACCGGCGGCGGAGGAACCGGGCGCGGCGCTGCGAGCGCCGCGCCCGCGCCGAAGGCATCGGGCTTGAACCTGCCCGGACTCGGTGAGGTGCCCCGACTGCTCATCCTGGGCGCACTCGCGCTCGCAGCCGGCATCGGCTGGCTGATGCAGACCTTGGGCGGCACGCTGTTCGGTGGCGCCTCACCTTGCCAATTCGGGCTGCGCAAAGGCGTGCCCGATCTGCGGAAGTTCTAGGAAGCGGAAGGGATGAGCTGATGGCAACCACCACTGCCGCGCCGTCACGGCCGAACCGGCCGGCGGCCACGCTGCGCCCGCCGGCTGCGTCTCAACCGTTCGTGCTCAACGAGGGCGCGCGCCGTCTGCAGTTCGGACTGTTCGTCGCCGGCGCGGTGTTGATGCCGCTGGGCATCCTGGCCATCTGCCTGGGCTGGTACGGCACGGCGCACTCGCACTACGTGTATGACCAGAACACCTATCTGGTCTCGGGCGGGATCTTCGGTCTCGGCCTGGTGTTCCTCGGCGGTTTCCTCTACTTCGGCGCCTGGCTCGCGCGAATGTCGGCCGAACAGCGCGACAACTCGCGGGCCATCGCCGACGCGATGTCAGTCCTCGCCGATGCTCTCGGGTCAGGACGACGCCTCGGCGGCAGTGACCAGAGCAACGGCACCACCATGGCTGCCGCTGCCGCAGCGGCAGCGGCAGCCGCTGTGGCCGCCGCGTCGGGACGACCGGCACCGCCACAGCCGGACCCGGCGGCAAGCGTCGCAGCGTCGGCACAAGCCCCGGCCGTCCCGCACCGTCCCTCGCCCGGCCCGCTCACCGGCGATGACGACCAACTCGTCCGCGCCGGGTCAGGCCGGACCGTGCACCGCCGCGACTGCGCCCTTATCGAAACGCGCGAAGACCTGCATGCATACACACCCGATGGCGGCAAGGCCACCGTCTGCCGGGTGTGCCGCCCCGAGATCTGATTCCCCCGTCCTAGATAGGTGGTCATCCGCTCGTGCCTGAATTGAGCGATCGCGTCGCGATCATCACCGGCGCCGCCCGCGGCCAGGGCGCTGCCGCTGCCCGCCGTTTCGTCGAGGAGGGTGCGCAGGTCATCATCGGCGACGTGCTCGACGACGTCGGCAAGGAACTGGCCGAATCGCTGGGCGACTCGGCGTACTACCGGCACCTCGACGTCTCGAGCGAGGACGATTGGGCGGCCGTCGTCGACGAGGCGCTCACGAACTTCGGCCATATCGACGTGCTGGTCAACAACGCGGGAATCCTGCGATTCTGCCCGCTGCCGGACATGTCGCTTGCCGAGTACATGCAAGTGGTGAACATCAATCAGGTGGGGACGTTCCTTGGCATGCGCGCCGTGAGCAAGCCGATGCTCGCCGCGAAGCGTGGCTCGATCGTCAACATCTCCTCGGTCGAGGGCCTGGCTGGCATGGCCATGTTGGTCGCCTACACCGGCACGAAGTTCGCCATCCGCGGCATGACGAAGGTTGCCGCACTCGAGTTCGGCCCGACCGGGGTCCGCGTGAACTCGGTGCATCCGGGCATGATCGAGACCGACATGGTTAAGGACGCCGCCGGCGGCCACGAGGTTGACCTCACCCCGGTCGCGGACAAGCGGATCCCGCTGCGCCGGATGGGTCAGTCCGAGGACGTCGCCGAACTGGTGCTCTTCCTGGCAAGCGACCGCAGCTCATACTGCACCGGCGCGGAGTTCGCCGTCGACGGCGGCGCGACCGCGACGCACGCCTTCTATATGGGCTGAGCTAGTTCGGCAGCTGCGGCAACCCCCGGTCGTCGAGCGGCCAGTACGGGTTGTGTGCGACCTCCCACGCGTGCCCGTCGGGATCGGCGAAGTAGGCGTGATAGCCGCCCCAGTCGGTCTCTTGGGCCGGTTTGAGCATTGTGGCGCCGGCCGCCAGCGCTGATTCGACCGCGCTGTCGACCTCGTCTCGACCGCCGACGTTGATGGCCAGCGAGACGCCGCGGAACCCCGCATCAGACGAATTCTCAACCTGCGCGTCGGCGGCCAGGGCCTCGGCGCCGTAGAGGCCGAGTAGCCCGCCGGCCGTACGGAAGAAGCTCACCTCGCCAGGAACGGACGCCGAGGAGAGCGGGAAGCCGAGTGCCTCGTAGAAGCTTGTCGCGGCGGGCACGTCGCGCACACCGAGCGTGACCAGGCTGATGGCTGCGGGAATCGACATAGCTGCACGGTAGCGAGGGTCACCGACAGTGCATGAACTCCTGCGGTATATGCGGGCGTGCCTGCGTGCGCCGAGCTAGGGTGATGATCGAAGCAACCCATAGGGAGCGGACCATGCCCACGCACGACAGCGGCCAGAACCGGCCCCAGAAGCAGCACGATGACGTCACCGAGACCGAGGCCGAAGCCAGTTCCGATGTTGCCGAGCGCCACGAGAAGCTCACTGAAGACGTCGACGCCATCCTCGATGAAATCGACGATGTCTTAGAGACAAATGCGGAGGACTTCGTTCGCGCGTTCGTCCAAAA
>DASRSG010000115.1:0-4975 GCA_035656595.1 Jatrophihabitantaceae bacterium
GGTTGGCCGGCTTGGGGGTTGAGGTAGAGGTGCGCGCCCGGGCAGGGCGGCGGGGCGCAGCGGAGCCGCGCGAGGTGGGGCGGGACACAGAGAAATTCCTTCAGGACGGGTGGCACGTCCCGGCAATCGCTGGTGATCAGCGGTTCTGGCACGAGCCCGACGCGTCGAGCGCGTCGATCGAAGCTGCTTGTGCGGGCAATCGGTGCCCGCCAGCTAACACCGAGTCTACCGGCTGGACGCTCCGGCGCTGACCAAGTGCACGAATATCTGGAACCGCGCCGCTAGATCTCGTATTCCGCGCCGGCCCGGGCCAGCTCGATCGGTCCGCTGAACGCGGTCGCCGCTTCGGCCGCCGCGAGCTCGCGCGAGTTCCACGGCGGCACGTGGGTGACGATCAGCCGGCCGACCCCGGCCCGGTCGGCGTGCTCGCCGGCCTGGCGCCCGGTGAGGTGCAGATCGGGCACGTAGACGTCGTCCGGCCCGAACGAGGCCTCGCACAGCAACACGTCGGCGCCCTCGGCCAGCGTGACCAGTTCCGGGCTCTCGCCGGTGTCGGCCGAGTAGACCAGCGTGCGGCCGCCGTGGCTGACCCGCACGGCGTTGGTGGCCACCGGGTGGTTCATCGGGGCGAAGGAGACGTCGAACGGGCCGAGCGCGCCCGGCGACGGGGCGGAGAAGGAGAACAGCTCGTGCAGGGCCAGCTTGCGGGCCAGCGGGTCGTAGGCCGCGCTCAGCCGGTCGCGGATCCCGGCCGGGCCGTACACCGGGATTCGCCGGTCGGGGCCGGCGACGCGGTAGCCGGGCCCGCCGTAGCGCAGGGCCACGATGTAGGCGGTCAGGTCGATGCAGTGGTCCGGGTGCAGGTGGCTGATGATCACCGCGTCGACGTCGGCCGGGTCGACGTAGCGCTGCAGGGCGCCGAAGGCACCGTGCCCGAGGTCGAGCACCAGCCGAAACCCCTCGGCCTCGATCAGGTAGCCGGAGCCGGGCGAGTCCGGGCCGGGCCCGCTGCCGGAACAGCCGAGCACGGTCAGCTTCATGCGAGGCCTCCGAAGGCCGGTGCGAGGTCGAGGATCTCCGGCCCCAGGAACCGGCGGCTCAGGCGCAGGAACGTCTCGGACGGTCCGGTCGTGCGGAACACGTGGCGCGGCGGGGGCGCGTCGTCGGCCCGCAGCAGGTCGGCCGCGGACAGCACGCGGTAGACGTCCTTGGCCGTCTCCTCGGCGCTGGACACCAGGGTCACCGACTCCCCCATCACGATCGACAGCAGTCCGGTCAGCAGGGGATAGTGCGTGCAGCCGAGCACGAGGGTGTCGACGCCGGCCGCGTTGACCGGAGCGAGGTAGGACTCGGCAAGCCCCAGCAACTGGCGTCCGCTCGTCACGCCACGCTCGACGAACTCGGCGAAGCGCGGGCAGGCGGCCGTGGTGAGGGTGACGCCGGGCGCGGCCGCGAACGCGTCGTCGTATGCACCGCTGGTGATCGTCGCGATCGTGCCGATCACCCCGATCCGTCCGGTGCGCGAGGCGGCTACCGCGCGGCGCACGGCAGGCAGGATCACCTCGATGACCGGGACGTCGTAGCGTTCACGTGCGTCGCGCAGGCAGGCCGCGCTTGCGCTGTTGCAGGCGATGACGAGCGCCTTGACACCGGACGCGACGAGCTCGTCCATCAGCTCGAGGGCGTGCGAGCGGACCTCAGCGATCGGCTTGGGTCCGTACGGGCCGTTGCGGGTGTCGCCGACATAGTGCAGCGCCTCATGCGGCAGCTGGTCGAGGACGGCGCGGGCAACGGTGAGCCCGCCGACTCCGGAGTCGAGCATGCCGATCGGCAAGTCGGCTCTCGATTGCGGGTCGGCCACGAACTCAGCCTACGGGCGCGCGACGGGTTCGTGCTGAGCCTTTGCGCGGATGCAGCAGCCAACCGATGAAGATGCCGGCCAGGAACCCGCAGACGTGTGACTGCCACGACACCCGTGCATTCACCGTCGGCAGCAGACTGCCGAGCAGCGTCCCGAAGAACACCAGGAGCACGACGGCGGTGAAGATCCACTTCAGGCGGCGGGTGAAGTAGGCGCGGGCGAGCAGATAGCCGAGCCAACCGAAGACCAACCCGCTCGCGCCGACGATCACCGTGTTGGACGGCGCGACCAGCCAGGTCGCGAAGCCACCGAGCACGATCACCGTCGCGGTGACGAAGAGCCACACCCGCAACCCGGACAGCATCAGCACCCAACCGATGCCGAGCAGCGCGACGGTGTTGGACAGCAGGTGGCCATAGCTCTCGTGCAGGAAGGGTTGCGTGCCGATTCCCCACAGCCCGTCGAGCTCGCGCGGTTTGAGACCGAACCGGTTGTACGCGTAGTCATGATGTGCGTTCGCGATCTGAATCGCCCAGATCACCGCCGCGAAGACGAGCATCACGATGAGCGCGCCGCTCCAGCTGGTCGGATCGAAGGGCGGCTCGGACGACGCCCGGCCATCCTTGGGCCCGCGTCGGAACGGGAGCTTGAACGGCTGGCGAGACGTCACCGGTCCACCGTAGATGTCAGGTCGCCTGCACCGTGATCGTGTGCAGGCCGGTGGCCCCGGACGGGAACGGCTGGGCGTGCTGCTCGATCTGCGGCGTGCCGTGCTGATCGGTCGCGCGCACCCGCAACGTATAGCTGCCCGGCTTGGGCGGTGTCCACGACAACAGCCATTGCCGCCAGGTGTCCGTCGACGGCACCGCAGCGAGCCGCGCGGCAAGCCACGGTCCGTTGTCGACCTGCACGTCGACCGCGGACACCCCCACGTGCTGGTCCCACGCGACGCCCGCGACCGGAACCGGGCGGCCAGCCGGCACCTGCTTGCCCGAGCGTGGCGTGTCGATGCGCGATTCGAGCTTGACTGCGTTCTGCTGCGCCCAGCCACCATCGATCCAGTACGCCCGCCGTTCGGCGAAGGTGGTCGCCTCGATGTCGACGACCCACTTGCATGCCGAAACGTAGCCGTAGAGGCCGGGCACCACGATCCGTACCGGGAAGCCGTGCGCGACCGGCAGTGGCGCGCCGTTCATCCCGATCGCGACCAGTGCGTCCCGTCCGTCCAGCACGACCTTGGCGGGCGCGCCTATCGTCATCCCGTCGTAGGAGGTCATCAGCAGCTGGTCGCAGTCGGCCGAGATCCCGGCTTCGTGCAGCAGGTCGGCCAGTCGTGCGCCGAGCCAGCGCGCGTTGCTGATCAGGCCGCCGCCCACCTCGTTCGACACGCAGCACAACGTGATCCAGCGTTCGATCAGCGGGCGCTTCTTCAGCTGGGCGTAGGTCAGGTTGATCTCGTGCTCGACCATGCCATGGATGCGCAGCGACCAGCCCGCCGGGTTGATCTGCGGCAGGCTGAGCGCGGTGTCGATCTCGTAGAAGTCGCCGTTGGGCGTCTGCCACGGCACACCACTCTTGCCGAGGTCGACGCCGCGCTGGAGGGATGGCGCGCGCGTAGTCGGTTTCGGCAGCACAACCTTCTGCCGCGCCGCCGTGACGTCGAAGCGGGCGTGCTGCGCCGCGCGCCCGCCGAAGCCGGTGATCGCCGCGAGTCCTGCCGCCGCCGCACCGCCGGTGAGGAACGTGCGGCGCTCGGTCAGCCGCAGTTCGGACTTGGCGCTGGCACCGTCCTCGCGCGTCACGGCACGCACCAAGAGCACCATGACCGCGGCAGCCACTGCCGCGCCGACGAGCGTCGGCACGACATCGCTGCCGCGGCTGGCGTTGGCGGTCAGCGCGCAGTAGCTGCCGAAGGCCGCGAAGACCGCGATGCCGGCTAAGCCGTAGGCCAGCCGGCGCAGCGCGAGCTGGCCGATCAATGCGCCGAAGACGGCGAGCAGCACGTAAATCATGAAAATCAGAACCGATTTGTCGCTCGTCCCGAAGCTGTTGATCGCCGATCGCTTCGCCGACTCGGGGGTGAGCAGGATGACCCGGTTACCGACCGCGATCACCGGTGCCGCGGCGGGACGGACGAACGCGGCTACTGCCTCGCCGACTCCGACCGCCACGGCAGCGCAGAGCAGCCCGATCAGGGCACCGAGCATCGCGCGCGACCGCATCGCTCAATCGTCGCAGCGAATCGTGTGCGAAACCCTTACGAACAGCAGAACGGCGCAGCGCGAGGATCAACCCTGAGGAACGACAGCGACGATGGGTCCGTCCGACCTGCCGCGGCGCGAGCGAGGGCCTCGTCGGTTCTCTTCCCGACCGCTCGGGACGGTCTTCGAACCGATCCGCTCCTTCGTCGCGACGATTACATTGTTCGCTCCGCAAGCGTCGTTCACGCCCAGAGCTGGCCCTCGAGCCGTTCCGCTGCCTGCTGCAGCGAACCGGCGTACGCGCCGGTGGACAGGTACTTCCAGCCCCCGTCACAGACGACAAAGGCGATGTCCGCGCGCTCGTCGCCGCCGGCCGCCACCCGGTCGGCGATCGACAGCGCGGCGTGCAGGATCGCTCCGGTCGAGATGCCGGCGAAGATGCCCTCGTGCTCGATCAGGTCGCGGGTGCGCCGCAATGCGTCGTAGGAAGTCACCGAGAACCGTGAGGTCAGCACGCTGTCGTCGTAGAGCTCGGGGACGAAGCCCTCGTCGATGTTGCGCAGCCCGTAGACCAGCTCGCCGTAGCGCGGCTCGGCGGCGACGATCGCGACGTCCGGGGCCTTCTCACGCAGGTAGCGGCCGGTGCCCATCAGCGTGCCGGTCGTGCCGAGTCCCGCGACGAAGTGGGTGATCGTCGGCAGATCGCGCAACAGCTCCGGACCGGTGCCTTCGTAGTGCGCCTGCGCGTTGGCGGGGTTGCCGTACTGGTAGAGCATCACCCAGTCCGGGTACTGCTCGGCGAGCTGCTTGGCCGTCGCGACCGCCTGGTTCGAGCCGCCCGCCGCGGGTGAGGAGATGATGCGCGCGCCGAACATCTCGAGCAGCTGGCGCCGTTCGATCGAGGTGTTTTCGG
>DASRSG010000116.1:0-11922 GCA_035656595.1 Jatrophihabitantaceae bacterium
TGACCAGCCGAGCCTCACGGCCATCCAGCTGACAAGAATCGCCAGACAGGGCAAAGCTGCTTCGTAATAACAGCAGTCCGCCGAGGGCTCAGTGGACCGCGACCTCTTCGGGCTCGATGAACGCATCGCGGTGCTGGTGGCCGCCGAGCATCGCCGCCGCGATCAGCGCCGCCACGAGGGCCGAGACCCCGCAGACGAGATACCCGATCGCGTAGCCGTGCGACAGCGAGTGGAACGCGACGTCCTTGAGCGGGTTGAACGGGATGAGCTTGCCGTCGGGACCAGGTACCTGCGCGGGAACGCCGTTCTGGCCGAGCGGGCCGGACTTGACCGCGGCGACCGCACCCTCGACCGACGCGCGTTGGGCCGCAGGGACGTGCTGGGGCGCTGCGTAAAACGCCGCCAGCGCCGACTTGAGTGCGGGCGTCGATGCGATTTTCGCGTTGATCGCGTGCGCTGCGTTGGTCAGCGCGATCGCTCCCACGATGGCCGGCCCGAGCGTCAGGCCGCCGTCGCGCAGCATGCTCGTTGCTCCGCTGGCCATCCCTGCCTTGAGGGTGGGGACGCTGTTCACCGCGACCACGGTGATTGACGTGACCGCCAACTTGAACCCGGCGCCGATGACGAGCAACGGCACTGCCACGGCGGCGATCGACAGGTTCGTCGCCGGGATCGCGGACAGCACCAGGTCCCCGGCGCCGATCATTGCCATCCCCGCAGCTAGTACCCAGCCGGGGTTGTAGCGCTCGATCACGCGAGTGCTGACCGGGAAGAGCACCACGCCCATGATGTTCAGGCAGACGAAACCGATCGACGTTTTGAGCGGCGTGTACTCCTGGATGGCCGAGAGCCGGATGCTGGTCGCGTAGGCCGTCCCGAGGTAGGAGAACATGCCGATGACGGTGACCACGGCCGAGACCGTGAACATCCGGTTGCTGAACAGGTCCAGCTGGATCAGCGGCCTATCGACGCGGCGCTCGATCATCACGAACAACGCCATGAAGACCGCCGCCACGATGAATCCGCCGACCACGGTGGCGCTGCTCCATCCGCTGTCCGCGCCCTGGATCACGCCGTACAGCAGTGCGAACAGCGAGATCGCGATGGTGATCTGGCCGGGCCAATCCAGCGAGCGTCCCTGCGGCGCCGAAGTGTTCTGCGCGAACGTCAGCGTGATGGCGGCGCTGGCCGCGGCAAGCACTGCCATGGCGAGGAATGCGTAGCGCCAGCTCGCCTCCGGCCCACCGGAGTGGTGGATCCGCGCCAGCAGGCCGGCCAGCACGGGCGAGATGAACCCGGCGCCGGTAAGCGCAGCGGCCCAGATCGAGATCGCGTTGGCGCGCTGTTTGAGACTGTGCGTGCCGGCCGCGAGCATTGCCACTGACGTCGGGAAGATCGCCGCGGCGCCGATGCCGGCGAGAACCTGACCGGTGAGCAGCACACCCACACCATCGGATGGGGTGAAGAACCCGATCAAGCCACCGGCGACCATCAGGGCCGCCCCGATAGCGAGCAGCCGCTTGCGGCCGAACAGGTCGCCCACCACTCCGAACGAGAGCTCGAGCAGCGTGACCGGCACGAGGAAGGCGTCGGAGATCCAGGTCAGCTGGGTGGACGAGGTGCCCAAGTCCTGGTTGATGAAGCCGTTGATGACGGCCGGGATCGAGAGGCCGATCTGGGCAACGCCGACGGCGGCCGCGGCGGCGAACAGGGTGCCACGGCTCAGCTGGATGGGTGAAGTTGATTCGCCGGCTGCGGCAGCGGTTTCCTTCATGGTTGCAAAGCGAACCACAAACAAAACCAGATGTACAGGTTTCCTGTGTAACTACTCGGCCGGGTCGCGCAGGGCCTGTCGGCACAGCTCCAAGGAGTGCCGCAGCTCGCTCGCCTGCTTGGTCGACAGCGGCGACAGCATGCGCTTCTCCAAGGCAGCCACCTTGGGACGCATCCTTCGCAGCAGGCGGACGCCGGCCCGGGTCAGCGCGATCACCAGTCGACGACGGTCGGCCGGGTCGCGGTGCCGCTCGATCAGCCCGCGGTTCAGCAGCGCGGTCACCATGTCGGCCATGCTCTGGCCGGTGACGAAGGAGTGCCGCGCCAGGTGCGCGGCAGTCAGATCGGGATGCCGTTCCAGCACCGTCAGTGCGGTGTACTGCAGCGCCGTCAAACCCTCGGGATGGGCCAGGTCGTCGAGTTCGGCGCGGACGGCCAACTCGACCTGCTTCATCAGGTAGAGCAGCGTCGAGGGCGGGTCGGCGTAATCGGCCGCGGGCGGTGCGTTGGAGCGGGCCCGGCCGGGCGTGATGGTCATCGCGAACCTCCGTGGCCGCCCATCGTAGTTATCGGCTCAGTCCCAGTACGCGGGCTGCGGTGCTCTTCACGATGGCTGGGCGGTTGGCCGTGTCGATGTCCAGTTCGGCGAAGTCGGCAAGCCAGCGCTCGGGTGTGATGAGCGGGTAGTCGCTGCCGAACATGACCTTGTGCCGAAGCAAGCCATTCGCCGCGCGGACGAGTTCGGCCGGGAAGTACTTCGGGCGCCACCCCGACAGGTCGATATAGACGTTCGCCTTGTGCGTGGCCATCGAGATCGCCTCTGCCTGCCACGGAACCGACGGGTGGGCAAGGATGATCGTCAAGTGCGGGAAGTCGGCTGCGACGTCGTCGAGTAGCAGCGGGTTGGAGTAGCGCAGCTTGATGCCACGCCCGCCCGGCAGCCCGGCACCGATGCCGTTCTGCCCGGTGTGGAACAGCGCCGGCACGCCCAGCTGTTCGATCGCGCGCCAGAGCTCGGCGAAGGCGGGATCGTCCGGCGAAAATGCTTGCAGGCTCGGGTGGAACTTGAATCCGCGCACCCCGTGATCCTCGACCAGCCGCCGCGCCCGCTCGACGGCCACCCGACCTTGGTGCGGGTCGACGGATCCGAACGGGATGAGCACATCGTTGTGCCGCGCTGCGGCGCCGGCGATGTCCTCGCTGGCCAGCGCGGGGTGGCCGGTGGCAGTCGTGGCGTCCACCGTGAAGACCACTGCGGCGAGCCCGGCGGCGCGATAGCGCTCAGCCAGGTCGTCGACGTTCGGGGTGCGGTTCTCGGAACCCTTGAAGTAGGCCGCCGACGCATCCATCAGTTCCTCGTCCAGCGACAGGTGACCGTGCCCGTCGGACTCGACATGGACATGCACGTCGATCGCGGCGACGGCATCGAGGTCGATTGCGGGTTCGTAGCGAGTCATGAGGTCGGCCTTCGAAGTCGGGACTTGAGGAGTTTGCCCGACGCGTTGTGCGGCAGGTCCGCGACGAACTCGATCGACTTCGGCACCTTGTAGCGGGCCAGGCAGGAGTCGAGGTGACGCAGTAGTTCCTGGGCGTCGAGGCGTTGCCCCTCGTGCACGACGACGAACGCACGCCCGACCTCGCCCCAGGTGGGATCGGCGACGCCGATGACCGCGCACTCGGCAACGGCGGGGTGGGTGTAGAGGGCTTGCTCGACCTCCGCGGGATAGACGTTCTCGCCGCCGGAGATGTACATGTCCTTCAGGCGGTCGACGATGCGCAGGTAGCCCTCGTCGTCGCGCGTGGCCAAATCGCCGGTGTGCAGCCAGCCGTCGCTGAACGCCCGGTCGGTGGACACGGCATCTTGCCAGTAGCCGGTGGTGACGTTGGGGCCGCGCACGAGCACTTCGCCTGCCTCACCGACATCAGCATCGCGGTCGCCGGCGACCACGCGGACGTCGGTGAAGAAGCATGCGGTGCCTGCTGATCCGAGCTTGCGCACGCCATCGGCTGCGCGCAGCATCGTCGTGCCGGGAGATGCCTCGGTGAGCCCGTAGCCCTGGACGATCATCAGGCCACGGTCGAGCCAGGTCTGCAGCAGCGATTCCGGGATCGGCGCGCCGCCGCTCAACGCCAGACGCAGACTGCTCAGGTCGGCCTGGTGGAAGCGCGGTGACTGCGAGAGCGCGAGGTACATGGTGGTGACGCCGAACAGCAGGGTGACTCCTTCGCCTTCGATCAGGTCGATCGCCCGCACCGGATCGAACCTGGCTTCGATGAGTGCGGTTCCGCCTTTGAGGACGGTCGGGAACAGCACCTGATTCAACGCGGCGGTGTGGAACAGCGGCGCGGTCACCAGCGCCGTCTCGGCGCTGCCGAGATCGATGTCGACGAGCAGGTTGTACACGTTCCAGACCACGTTGCCGTGGGTGAGCATCACCCCCTTCGGCTGGCCACTCGTGCCGGAGGTGTACTGGATCATGAACAGATCGTCGAGACCGATCGGCTCGTCGATCGGTGCATCGTCACTGCTCATCAGCGCATCGAGTCCCGCACCCCCGCTGCGGCTGAAGACGACGACGTCCGGCCACGGGCCGTCCGCCCGTGCCTGCTCGGCAACTGCGCGCAACGTGTCCTCGACAAGTAGCAGGGCGGCACCACTGTGCTCGATCAGGTACCCCAGTTCCGGCGGGGACAGCCGGGTGTTTAGCGGGACGAACACGGCGCCGATCCGGGCAGTCGCGAACATTGCGATCACCATCTCGACCGAGTTCAGCCCTAGGAACGCGACGCGCTCGCCACGAACCACTCCGCGCGTCAGCAGGCCGTGCGCCAGCCGGTTCGTCGCCTGATCCAGCTCGGTGTACGTGGTGACCTTGCCGTCCTGCACGAGCGCCGGCTTACCGGGGGTCATCGCGGCCCGGCGCCGTGACCAGGATCCCAGGCCGTTGTCGCTCACCGCGCGCTCCCGTCCGCAGAGTCGAGTCCCTGCCGCTGCTTGACCGCGAGCACTTCGCGCAGCGCCCGGTCGCGGCGGGCCAGCAGGTCCTGCTCGCGCCCACCGAACTCGTCCTGGACGCCGGCGACCAGCTGCTCGGCCAGCTCGGGCGTCAGCTCCGGCTCGCGCAGGTCCGCCCACCAGTCCACCATCGGGGGGCCGAGATGGTCCAGCACGTGTCGTAGCCCGCCCGCTCCGCCGGACAGGTGCTGGGTGGCGATCGGCCCGAGCAACGCCCAGCGCAACCCGGGCCCGTTGGCGACCGCGCGGTCGAGGTCCGCGACAGTGATCGCGCCGCGCCCGACCAGGTCATAAGCCTCGCGCCACAGGGCTGCCTGCAGGCGATTGACGACGTGCCCCGGCAGCTCGGCGCGCACCCGGACCGGGCTACGGGCCAGTGCAACCATCGCCGACATCGTCGCCGCGACGGTGTCCTCGGACGTGCGGCGGCCGGGCACGACCTCCACCAGCGGCACGAGGTGCGGCGGGTTGAACGGGTGCGCGACAATGACTCGCTCGGGGTGGCGGCAGGAGTCCTGGAATGCGCTCGGGCCGAAGCCGGACGAGCTGCTGGCCAGCACCACGTCGGGTGCGGCCGCCTCGTCGAGCGTGGCAAACAGTGCCTGCTTGACCTCGAGCCGCTCGGGCCCGGCCTCGATGACCAGGTCGGCCGTGGCCGCGGCTGCAGCAGGATCGGTATGCACGGTCAGCCGGTCGAGCGCGGCAATGTGGTCGGCGGACAGATCAGCGAGGTGGTCGGTGACGGCCGCGCGCAACCTGTCCGCGGCGGCGGGGTCGGGATCGGCGGCATGCACCGTCAGCCCGTGCGCCAGCGCGAGCGCTACCCAGCTACCACCGATGGACCCCGCTCCAACGACGCCGAGCGTGGCCGGCGCGCCCCTCACGCCCTCACGTCGGTTCGGGCTAGCTCGACGAACGGCTCGAGCGAGGACGGGTCGGCCAGCGCGTCCGGACTGGCCACCGACGCGGCCGGCGCCCCCTGCAGGATCCGCTTCACCGGCAGCTCGAGCTTCTTGCCGGTGAGGTTGCGCGGCACGGACGGCACGGCGATGATCTGGTCCGGCACGTGCCGGGGGGACAGGTCGTGACGCAGCGCGGCGCGAATGCGAGCAGCGAGCTCATCGTCGAGTTCGCCGGGCACGACGACGACGAACAGGATCAGCCGGCCGTTGCCGCCGAGCGGATCCTCGAGATGTACCACCAGGCTGTCGCCGACCTCGGGCAGTTCCTCGACCACGCGGTAGAACTCGGCGGTGCCCAGGCGCACGCCGCCGCGGTTGAGGGTGGCGTCGCTGCGGCCAGTGACCACGCAGCTGCCGTCGGCCTCGAAGACGATCCAGTCGCCGTGGCGCCAGATGCCCGGGTAGCGATCGAAGTAGGTGTCGCGCAGCCGCGAGCCGTCCTCGTCGCCCCACAACCCCACTGGCATGGAGGGCATGGGGGAGCGCACGACGAGTTCGCCCGGCGCGCCGATCACCTCGTTGCCGTCGTCATCGAAGGCGTGCGCGTCGACGCCGAGCGCGCGCCCGGAGATCATGCCCGCGCGCACCGGCAGCATCGGACCGTTCTGGACCAGCCCGCTGCACACGTCGGTGCCGCCGCTACCGACGTTGAGCTGCACCTGCTCGCCGAGCTGCTCGCTGATCCATCCGTACCCCTCGGGCGGCAATGGTGCCCCTGCGGACCCGACGATGCGAATGCGCAGGTCCAGTTCGCGCAGCTCGACGCCAGCCGCTCGGCAGGCCATCACGAAGCCGGGGCTCGCCCCCATCAGCGTCGCGCCGGTCTGCTCGGCCAGCTGCCACTGCCACGCCAGGTCTGGATGGGCCGGGTCGCCGTCGATCATCACGATCGCCGAGCCCACCAGCAGCGCCGACACCAGCGCGTTCCACATCATCCAGGCCGTCGTCGAGTACCAGAGCAGCACGTCACCCGGTCCGAGGTCCCACGACAGCGCGTGATTCTTCAGGTGCTCGAGGACGATGCCGCCATGGCCGTGCACGATCGCCTTCGGCTTGCCGGTGGTGCCGGAGGAGAACAGGACCACAAGCGGATGGTCGAACGGCACGGGGACGGTTTCGGCGAGCGCGCGGTTGGGTTCGGCCAGCAGGTCGGGCCAGGACTGCGCGCCGGCCACGCGCGACCGGCCGTACTCGATGTCCAGCACGTGCGTCACGGAGGGCAACGCCGCCACGACCGCGGCGACCTCCGCGCTGCGGTCTACGTCCTTGCGCCCGTATTGGTAGCCGCCTGCCACGAGCAGCACGACCGGCTCCACCTGCCCGAACCGATCGATGACGCTGCGCGGCCCGAACTCGAGCGCGCAGCTCGTCCACACCGCGCCGAGCCCGGCAGCGGCCAGAAATGCGATGAGCGCTTCGGGACAGTTGGGCAGGTAGCCGGCCACCCGGTCGCCGGCGCGCACGCCCAGCTCGACGAGCACCGCGCGGGCGCGAGCAACCTGCTCGCGTAGCTCGCCCCAGGTGAGATCGACGTCCGGACGGGTCTGCGAGCGGGCCATGACCGCGATGTCGGAGTCGTCGGCGCCGGCGCCATGCAACGCGTGCTCGGCGTAGTTCAGCAACGAACCGGGGAACCAGCGCGCGCCGGGCATGACGCGTTCGCTCAAGACCGCGGTGCGTTCGCCGTGGTCGACCACACCGAAGAACTCCCAGATCGCCGACCAGAATCCGTCGAGATCCTGCACCGACCAGCGCCACAGGGCCTCGTGATCAAGCAGCTCCAGGCCGCGCTGTTCGCGCAGCCAGCCCGAAAACTGTCCGATGCGGCTGGACTCCAGCACATCGGTTGGCGGGCACCAGAGGATTTCGCCGGTCGCGACCTTCATCGGTCGGTGACCTTCTCCGCCCGACCGTCAAGGAACGCCTGCATGCGCTCCTTCGCGTCGTCGGTGCCCTGGGCGATGGCTGCGATCATCGCCTCCATGAAGTAGCCCTCGCGCGGGTTCGCTTCGGCGATCCTGGGCAGCGCTTGGACGATGGCGTAGTTGGTCTGCGGGGCGTTTCGCGCGACGAGTTGCGCCAGTTCGAGGGCGCGGTCGAGCCCGGTGCCGTCCTCGACCAGGTACTGCGACAGGCCGACCGCGTGGCCCTCGACGGCGTCGTAACGACGGCCGGTCAGCATGAGGTCAGTCATCCGGGCCACGCCGATCAGGCGTGGCACGCGCACCGCCGCGCCGCCGCCGACAAAGATCCCGCGCATGCCCTCCGGCAGGGCGTAGAACGTCGAGCGCTCGGCAACGCGCAGGTGCGCCGCGGCGGCCAGTTCCAGTCCACCACCGACTACGGCGCCGTGCAGGGCACAGACGACCGGCACTGGCCCGAACTCGACGGCATCGAGGGCTCGATGCCACATCCGCGAGTGCTCGACGCCGGAGATCGTGTCGTGCTCGCCCATCTCGGACAGATCAAGTCCTGCGCTGAAGTGGCCACCCGTCGCGGCGAGGACCACGCTGCGAACCTCGCCGGGCAGGTTGGTGAAGAACCGTTCGATGCCGAGCACGGTTTCGTCGTTGAGAGCGTTCCGCTTGTCCGGGCGATTGAGCGTGAGTACGGCGACCGGGCCGTCCGTCCGGGCCAATAGCGACGGCGGGAGGTCGATGGCCGGTGGCAGCGGGGACTCGGAAGGGTTGGTCACGATCTCTCCAATACACAGAGTTCCTGAGCATTGGATCAGATGAGGACAGGCGCCACAAGTGCCTTCAGGTGCCGGAGACGGTGTGCTCGATCTCAGCCACGCACCGGCGTCACCGCGTTCATTCGGGTAAGGGCCTGAAGCCAGGTACGCCGAACTGGTCGGCGTAGGCATGGATGGCAGGGGTGCCGCCGAGGTGGAGGATGAGGATCTTGGCGGCCGGGTCGAACCGACCGTCGCCGATGAGTTTCTCGAGTCCGCGCAGGGCCTTTCCTTCATAGACCGGGTCAGCAACGATTCCCTCAGCGCGTGCGAAGCGGCGGATGAGTGCGATGGTCTCGGGTTCGGCTTCGCCGTATTCGCTGCGGTCGGCAGCGATGATCTCCACATCGTCGGCGAGGACGCGAACGGCTGACCCGATCTCGGCGAGGGTGTTGTTAGCGAGTTCGAGAACCCGCGCACGCTTGATGTCGGTCTCGTGGTCGTCGGCGACTCCGATGACGGAGATGGGCGCTGCCATGAACGCGAAACCTGCCAGCAGGCCGGCCTGGGTGCTACTGCTCCCGGTGCAGTGGATCAGGTGTTCGAAGCGCACACCGGATTCCCGGCTCTGCTCGACGATCTCTGCTGCGCACCGTAGGTAGCCGAAGCTGCCCAACCGGTGCTCGGACGCGCCGCCCGGGATGAGATACGGGGTGTGACCGGCTAGCCGAAGCTGCTCGACGAACCCGACCAACGGTTCCTGATCCTCGATCGGTCTTGGTGTCTCGTCGAGGTAGAGATCGGCGCCCATCAGGCTGCTCAGCAAGATGTTTCCGGTCCGCCGGTACATCGGCCCGGCGTCCTTGGCCCAGCCGAAGTGCAAGAGCGAGCACTTGAGGTTGTGCCTCGCTGCGGCGGCCGCGGTTTGCCGGGTGTGGTTCGACTGGATCGCTCCGACCGTCACAAGCATGTCGGCACCCGAGGCGAGCGCGTCGCCCACGAGATACTCGAGTTTGCGCGTCTTGTTGCCGCCGCCCTCGAGTCCGGTCAGGTCGTCGCGCTTGATCCAGAGTTCGGGTCCGCCGAGTTCGCGGCTGAAGTTCTCGATCCGATGGATCGGTGTCGGCAGCAGCGCGAGCGGTGCCCGGGGCCACTGGGACAGAGTCTCGATCAGTGCGGCGCAGGTGTCAGTCATTGCCCTTGGCTCGCATCCGACTCATCGCGGGCACGCCGGTAGCGCTCGTAAATGACGCGCGTGCCGAACGTGCTGCTCTCGACCAGGTCCAACCGAACGACCTGGGTGATCGTCGGCAGGAAGGGCGTGCCGCCACCCACGACGATCGGATTGCGGAAGATGCGCAGCTCGTCGACCAGGCCGAGCTCGATCGCCGTCCCGGCCAGGCCGGCGCCGCCGATCGAGATGTCCTTGTCTGTCGCGTCGAGCGCCGCAGCGATCTCGTCGGTCACCGACGCGACAGCGAGACGGGCGTTGCCCTGAACGCCAGTGAGTGTGTGGCTGAAGACGACCTTCGGAAGAGCGCACCAAACATCGGCGAACGCGGCGCCGAGTTCGTTGTCGCGCATCGACGGATCCGTCTCCCACACCAGCATGGTTTCGTAAAGGCGGCGCCCGCACAGATATCCGCCGAGCTCGCGTACCTGCGCGAGGTGGAAACCAAACTGCTCGTCGGTGGGCACCGTCCACGCGAACCCGCCCGCGCGATCTGAGATGAAGCCGTCCACCGAGACGCCCATCGAGTAGATCAGCATGGCGTGTGCCTCCCGTCCCGGTCGATGCCGTGAACGAACCCGAAAGTACTCCGGACGAGAATGCGACCATGGCCAGTGTTGGGAATCCCGTGGTGGCGCTCCGGCCCATGACCGACGCCGAGTTTCCTGCCTGGCGCGAGCTCGCACTCGAGCATCACGCCGCGCAGGTCAGCCGAGCCACCGGCACGGATCTGGGTGCCGCTACCGAGGAGTCGCGCGCATTGCTGGCCACGGTGCTGCCCGCGGGTCTCGCTACTGAGAAGATGAACCTTTTCGTAGTGATCGACGAGGCTGCGCGAGAGGTCGGCTGGCTCTGGCTTGGCGCCGTACCGCACGACGACACGACTGGCTTCTTGTTCGACATCATCATCGAGGCCACTGCCCGCGGACACGGATACGGCCGAGCGACCATGCAGGCTGCCGAACGGTTCTTCCTGGCGCAAAGCAAGACGCGGGTGAGCCTTGACGTCGCGGGCGGAAACGACGTCGCGCTCGGGCTCTATGCGTCCATGGGATACCTGCCCATCTCGACCTCGATGGCAAAGACGCTCGACGGGCCGCGCGAACCGAGCGCGGTCAACCCGGGTCGGAAACCATAGCCACCCGGCAGATCATCGCAACGCAGGGTCGGTCAGTAGCGTTGGCACTGTGACCGACGTTGCCATGGCTGCTCCGAACGAGGCAGCTGCCGGCGCCGGTGAGCGAATCGCCCGCGCGGGGGGCAATGCCGTTGATGCCGCGCTTGCCGCGGTTCTGGTGACGATGGTCAACGAAGTCGGGGTCGTGACGCTCAGTTCGGGCGGCTTCGTGACGGTACAGCCCAGCGGCGCCGGCGCGGCGTACACGGTCGATGGCTGGATGGACATGCCCGGCCGTGACGGTGTGGTGCACGGCGGCACCTGGGATGTCACCACGGGGTACGGCGGAGGTATCGACATCACCGTCGGTCCCGGTTCGGTGGCTGTGCACGGTGCGGTCGCGGCGATGGGGGAGGCCCAGCGACGCGACGGCCGGCTGCCCTGGTCCGAAATCGTCACCCCCGCCATCGAGGTCGCGCGCGCAGGCATCCGGCTGAGCGCCGCCTCACGGTTCTACCTGGCCTATGTGCACGAGGACATCTTCGGCTGGGACCCGGCCAGCCGGGCGGCCCTGCACGACGAGGACGGGACGATCACCAGCGAGCCGATTGTGCTTGCTGACCTTGCACGCTCTTTGGAAATGATTGCCGCGCAGGGTCCGAACGCGCTGCACACCGGCGAGCTGGCGCGACTGATCAGCTCAGACGTCGTCGGTCGCGGCGGCATGCTGGGGATGGCCGACCTTGCGGCCTACCGACCCTTCGTGCGCCCGGCGCTGGTCACCCGCATGGACGGCTGGGAGCTGGCCACCACGCCGCCGCCGTCGGTCGGCGGCGCCTGCCTCGCCGCCATGCTCCGCCTGCTCGACGGTCGTCCGGACGGAGCCTGGGACGACGACGCCCGCGCCTGGCTCGTCCGCGTCCAGCGGGCCGTCCTCGGGCACCGTCTCGACGTTCTCGACTCGAGCGCAGACCTCGCCGATGACGCCCGGGCGTTTCTCGAGCTGATCGACCGCCACCCCGCTTCAGTCCTTGAAGCCGGCTCCACCGCTCACGTCTCGGCCACCGACAGCGACGGCCTCGCGTGCTCGGTGACCGTCTCCAGCGGCTACGGCTCCGGCATGATCGCCGAGGGCACCGGCATCTGGCT
>DASRSG010000117.1:0-19685 GCA_035656595.1 Jatrophihabitantaceae bacterium
GAGCAACTGCGGCGCGTGCACCGTCGATCTCGACGGGCAGAGCGTGAAGAGCTGCACGGTCCTCGCGGTGCAGGCCGACGGCTGTGAGGTCACCACGATCGAGGGGCTGGCCGCCGACGACGGCACCCTGGACCCGATGCAGCAGGCCTTCCACGAGAATCACGCGCTGCAGTGCGGCTACTGCACGCCCGGGATGATCATGGCCTGCCGGGACCTGCTCCGGAACAACCCGAGCCCGAGCGAGACCGAGATCCGCGAGGGCATCGAGGGCAACCTCTGCCGCTGCACGGGCTACCAGAACATCGTCCGCGCCGCCCAGGCCGCTGCTGGAGCGTCAGCATGAGCGAGCTTGCGAGGTCATCAATGCGTATAGGACGCGGCATGCGGCCGACGGAGGATGTCGCATGACCACGGTAGACGAGCGGGCGGCCGAGGTCGGGCAGTCGCGCAAGCGCAAGGAAGACCAGCACCTGATCACCGGTCGCACCACGTGGACCGACAACATGACCCTGCCCGGCATGCTGCACCTGGCCATGTTGCGCAGCCCGATGGCACACGCCAAGATCACCTCGATCGATACCACGGAGGCCAAGGGCCGTCCCGGTGTCGTCGCCGTGTTCACCGGCCAGGACTTCAAGGACACGCAGGGCGGCCTGCCGTGCGCGTGGTCACCCGAGGGTTTGGTCAACGTCGTCACGCCCAGCATCGCGGTCGACCAGGTGAACTTCGCCGGCGAGATCGTTGCCGCCGTGGTCGCGCGCTCGAAGTCCGAGGCGCAAGACGCACTCGAAGGCGTCGACGTCGAGTACGAGCAGCTGCCACCGGTGCTCGACATGGAAGCGGCGCTCAGGGACGGCGCGCAGCTCGTCCACCCGACCACCGAGTCCAACAAGATCTATACCTGGGAGTTCGAGTCGGGCGCCGCGGGAACCGGCATCCCGATTCAGGAGGCGATCGACACCGCCGAGATCACGGTGCAGCGCCGCTTCATCCAGCAGCGCCTGATCCCCGCGTTCATGGAGCCGCGCTCGACCGTCGTGCAGCCCAGCGGCGACGCGATGACGATGTGGTCGGCAACCCAGATCCCGCACATCCTGCGCACCCTGCTCGCGGCCACCCTCGGCATCCCCGAGCACAAGGTCCGCGTGATCGCGCCCGACGTGGGCGGCGGCTTCGGCGGCAAGATCGCGGTCATGCCCGAAGAGGTGCTGTGCACGCTCATCGCGCGGACGCTGAACAAGCCGGTGAAGTGGACCGAATCGCGCTCCGAGTCGCTGATGTCGGCCCACCACGGGCGCGACCAGATCCAGGACATCACCCTCACCGCGAAGAAGGACGGCACGGTCACCGGACTCGACGTGCACCTGTTCGCCGATATGGGCGCCTACAACCGGCTGTTCGGGCCGAGCGTCCCCGTCCTCGGTGCGTTCATGTACAACGCGATCTACAAGTTCCAGGCCTACCGGTTCGTCAGCGAGGGTGTCTTCACGACGAAGACGCCTACCGACGCCTACCGCGGCGCCGGCCGTCCCGAGGCGACCTTCGCCATCGAGCGGATCATGGACGAGCTAGCCAATGAGCTCGGCATGGATCCGATGGAGCTGCGTCGCAAGAACTGGATCACGCACGAGGAGTTCCCGTTCACGACGGTGTGCGGGCTGACCTACGACAGCGGTAACTACGAGGCAGCGACTGAAAAGGCGCTGGAACTGATGGGCTGGGACGACCTGCGCCGCGAGCAGGCCGAGCGCCGCGAGCGCAAGGATCCCGTCCAGCTCGGGCTCGGCATCTCGACATTCACCGAGATGTGCGGCCTGGCACCCTCACGCATCCTCGGGTCGCTCGCCTTCGGCGCGGGCGGCTGGGAACACGCGTCGGTACGCATGCTGGCCACCGGGAAGGTCGAGGTCGTGACCGGCTCTAGCCCGCACGGGCAGGGCCACGAGACCGCGTTCAGCCAGATCGTCGCCGACAAGCTCGGCGTGCCGTTCGAGGACGTCGAGATCATCCACGGCGACACGCAATCGTCACCCAAGGGCCTCGACTCGTACGGGTCTCGGTCGCTCGCGGTGGGCGGCATCGCGATCGTGAAGGCCGCCGAGAAGGTGGTGGCCAAGGCGAAGAAGATCGCAGCTCACCTGCTCGAGGCGAACGAGGACGATCTCGAGTTCGAGAACGGCTCGTTCAGCGTCAAGGGCTCACCTGGCTCGTCGGTGTCAATGGGCGAACTGGCGTTCGCGACGTTCCTGGGGCACAACCTGCCCGACGGGGTCGAGCCGTCACTCGACGCCGACGCCACCTTCGATCCGGAGAATTTCTCCTTCCCGCACGGCACGCATCTGTGCGCGGTCGATGTCGACACCGAGACCGGGTTCACGAAGATCCGCAAGTACGTTTGCGTCGACGACGTCGGCAAGCCGGTCAATCCACTGATCATCGAAGGTCAGGTGCACGGCGGCCTCGCCCAGGGCATTGCGCAGGCACTGTACGAAGAGGCCGTCTACGACGACGCGGGCAACCTGACGACAGGCACGTTCGTCGACTACACGTTGCCGTCAGCGTCCGACCTGCCGTCGTTCACCACTGCGCGCACCGAATCGCCGTCAACCACTAACCCGCTGGGCGTCAAGGGCGTGGGTGAGGCAGGGACGATCGCATCGACGCCGGCCGTCGTGAACGCGGTGGTCGACGCGCTGCGCCCGTTCGGCGTGAATGACGTCCCGATGCCGACCACGCCGGAACGGGTCTGGCGGGCGATCCACGGTGGTGACGCGTCCGACCGGGCCGAGGCAGGCACGAACGCCTACGGCGGCGCGAGTACGACCACCTCGGACGGGGGTACGTCATGATCCCCGCGGCGTTCGAGTACGCGCGTCCCTCGTCTGTCGCCGAGGCGGTGTCCGCGCTGTCTGAAGCAGGCGAGGACGCCAAGGTGCTCGCCGGTGGCCAGTCGCTGATCCCGGTGCTGCGCCTGCGGCTCGCGTATCCGTCCACGGTCATCGACGTCGGACGCATCGACGAGCTCAAGGGCGTGACCGATGACGGCGACGCGATCGTCATCGGCGCGATGACGACCCACCACGACGTGCTGCACAACGAGCTCGTGCAACAGCACGCACCGATCATCGCCCAGGCCACGGCAACCGTCGCCGACCCGCAGGTTCGGCACCGCGGCACCTTCGGCGGCGCGCTCGCGCACGCTGACCCGGCCGGCGATCTCGGTGCCGTCGCCCTCGCCCTCGACTGCCAGTTCTCGATCGCGGGGGCGGGCGGTACGCGCACGGTTGCCGCCGCGGACTTCTTCCAGGACTACCTGACGACCGCGATCGGTGCCGACGAGATCCTCACCTCTATCCGGGTGCCCAAGCTCGGCGACGGGTGGGGCTCGCACTACGAGAAGTTCAACCGGGTCGCGCAGGCCTGGTCGATCGTCGCTGTCGCCGCGATCGTCAAGCGCTCTAACGGATCGATCGCCGAGGCTCGGATCGGCCTGACCAACATGGGTTCCACGCCATTGCGGGCATCAGCGGTCGAGTCGGCCCTGGCCGGCGCCGATGCGTCGGCCGATGCGGTCGGCGCCGCGGCCGAGCACGCCGCGGAGGGCACCAGTGCCCCCAGCGACCTGTCCGGCAAGGCCGACTACCGTGAGCACCTGGCGCGCGTGCTCACCAAGCGGGCCGTGCTTGCGGCGACAGGAGCCTGATGCAACTCGAGCATTCCTTTACGGTCCCGGCTGCCGTCGACGACGCGTGGAAAGTGCTGCTCGACATCGAGCGCATCGCGCCGTGCATGCCCGGCGCCGCCATCGACAGCGTCGACGGTGACGACTTCACCGGGACGGTGAAGGTCAAGCTCGGCCCGATCGGGCTCACCTACAAGGGCAAGGCCAGCTTTGTCGAGAAGGACCCAGTGGCGCACCGAGTTGCGATCAATGCGCAGGGACGTGACGCGCGCGGCAACGGCACCGCTGCCGCACGGGTGACGGCGACGCTCACCGCCGACGGCGAGCAGACCAAGGTCGACGTGCTGACCGACCTGGACATCACCGGCAAGCCCGCCCAGTTCGGCCGTGGTGTGATGGTCGACGTCGGGAACAAGCTGATCGGACAGTTCGCCGACTGCTTGGCCGGCAAGCTCGCCGAAGGCGATCTGCCGCTCGCCGACGCGCCGGCTGCGGCCGCCGCCGAGCCGGCCGGCGAGCAGCCAGCGGAACCGGCCGCCAAGGCGCCCGCGAAGAAGGCCGCTGCCAAGAAGACCGCACCGGCTAAGAAGTCGACGCCGCCGGTCAAGACCGCGCCGGTCGCTGATGCCAGCCACGCGAAGCTGCACTCGACCCCGCCGTCGACTGCCGCGACTGCGCCGACTGAGCACAGCGCGCCCGCGGCGGCGCACGCCAAGCTGCATTCGGCACCGGCCGAGGTGGAACCGATCAACTTGCTCGAGTCGGCAGGGCCGGCGGTGGCGAAGCGGTTGATTCCGGTGATCGCCGCGATCGTGTTCGTGCTGATCGTGTTGCGGCTGCGCAGGCGCTGACGCCGGTTCAGTTGATGCAGCCCGAGTCGATCGGCTTGGGCTTGCCGCCACGGTGCTGGTGGTGCTGGTGGGTGCCGTTGATGAGATTGTTCACCCACACCCGCACCTTGGCGGGGTCGACGAGCAACACGTCCTGCCCGTTTTCGACACCGTTGCCGTCGGTGGGTATGGCCTTGCCGACGATGTCGTCGGGGTCCAGATCGGCCAGCTGGGCCGCGAGCTTCACGATGCTGAACCCGTCGTTGTTGTCGATGTAGATCGAGTTGTCGACGGCGGCGATGAGATTGTGCAACTTGCCCGGGTTGAGCAGCATGTCGGCGGACTCGATCTTGCGGAACGCGGCGGTGAGGAAGTAGCGCTGCCGCGCGGTGCGGTCGAGATCGGTGTGCGGCAGGCCGTCGCGCTGCCGTACGAACTCCAGCGCACGAACGCCGACGAGGTGCATCTTGCCGGCAGCCGCGTGGAAGTGCGAACCGGTGGGGTCGCTGGTCGCGTGGCACAGGTTGACCGTGATCGGGCCGATCGCCTCGCTGATCCGGTAGAAGCCGATGAGATCGACCTCGACGAAGTGATCGATCGTCAGGCCGGTCAGGTTACGCACGACTTGGATGAGCACGTCTGCGCCGTCCGCGCGGTGCTGCTTCTCGCTCGCCCCGGCCGGTGCGTCGTAGACGTAACCGTCGGGGTACGCGGCGTTCAGCTTCGCGCTTTGAAAGCCCGGGATGTCGACGAAGCTGTCGCGCGGCAACGAGATGATGGTGGCCTTCGAGCCGTCCGCGGGCAGATGCACGATCATCATCGTGTCGGTGTTCAGGCTGCCCCCACTGCGACCGGTGTGCAGCTGGTGCACCTCGGCATCGGTCATGTCGTTGCGGTCGTCATTGCCGACAATCAGGATGTTTTGCGTCTTGCCGTTGACCGCGGGCAATTGGCTTGGGCTGTCGCTGGCACCCGGCGTCGGGTTCGTCGACACGGGTAACGGTTGGCCGAGCGCGGGGATCGACGGCAACACCCTCTCGTGTGCCGTCAGATCGTGCAGGTTCTTCCAGGCGTAGCCGATGAGCAGCAGGCAGGTGAACGACAGCAGGATCGACAGCACGCGGGTACCCACCCGCGCCACCGCGCCCACATTCGCCATCGGCGCAGATTATGCGAGCAATCCTGTGCTGCGCATGTGTGCAAGCGGAAGCCCTCGTGCCTATTTCGGTCATAGCGTGCAAGACATGGATCTCAAACTCGAACTGATCGCCGTACCCGTCTGCGATGTCGACCGCGCCAAGCGCTTCTACACCGAGCAGGTGGGCTTCACCGCCGATCATGATCACCAGGTCTCCGATGAGCTCCGGTTCGTTCAGCTCACCCCGCCCGGTTCGGGCTGCTCGATCGCGATCGGCACCGGCGTCACCGACATGGCGCCAGGCTCGATGCGTGGCCTGCAACTCGTGGTTGCTGACATCGAGGCTGCGCGGGCCGACTTCGCCGCCCGCGGGCTCGCGGTCGGCGAGGTGCAGGACTTCCCGTGGGGTCGGTTCCTGTTCTTCGCCGACCCGGACGGCAACGGCTGGGCCGTGCAGCAGATCGCCTACCCCAGCTGATCGCTGAGCTCGGAGGCGAACCAGCGCACGATCTCCTCGCCGGCAGCGATCCCGCTGGCCGTCGTGGCGGCGACCGTGGGCGCCGACCAGCCCTGCTCGTGCAGTTCGCCGTGGCGCGGATGCATGCCACGATCGGCCGCCAGCAGCAGGTCGATGTCCAGCAGCGAGTCACCCGCAGCCAGGACGAGCTCGCATCCGGATCGCCGGCGCACCTCGGCAACGGCTGAGCTTTTCGTCAGCCGCTCGGGGACGAGGTAGAGCTTGCGGCCCTGCAGGGACGTGCGCCAGCCACGCTCCGCGGCCCAACCGGACACGTCCTCGACGAACCCGGGCGGCAAGCGCGACGGATGCACGACGGCGTAGACGAAGAGCCCGCTGGCGTTGCGCACCTTCACGGTGAACTCGGGGTGGCAGACGTGTGCGAGCTGATCCCAGACCCGGTCGAGCGGAAAGACGTCGACGAGTCGCCGCTCGACCTCGCGGGCCCAGTCGTGATCGACGTGTCCGTCGACCAGCAGCGTGCCGCCGTTGGCCGCGACGGCGTACTTCACCGGCGGGCCGGGCAGCAGCACCCGACGGTACTGCTCGACGATGCGCGTCGTTACTGGAACGACCAGTGCGGCCTCGGCCAGTTCGATGAGCACCTGCGCAGCCGCGGCGGTCATCCACGACGACTGCTTGCCGTCGTGGATCTCGACGCACAAGGCAGGGGCATCGTCGGCGCCGAGCGCGCGCGCCCGCCTGGAGTAGACCATCGTGCGGTCGAGATCGGTGGCCAACAGCGCGCTCATCGGGCGACTCGCCCGTCGGCACCGGTCGCGCCGCGCGTGTAGGCCGGATGGATCAGCCCGACGCAGCTGTAGGGCAGGTCGGGCACCTCCTCGACCGGCACACCGCGTTGGGTCGCCAGCAGCAGGACGTGCCGCAATTCGGCGCCGGCGTCGGGGTGCACCAGCACTCGCCACGGCACGCGGCGCAGTAGCACCCGGGTCGTCTCGCCGACACCGGGCTTGACCAGGTTGACGTTGTTGATGCCGTACTTCGCGCTGATCTGCTCGACGGCGGCCCAGCCCGACCAGGTCGGCGTGCGGTCCGAATCGCGCAACTTCGGCCAGTCGCGAGCGACCTCGTCGGCGACGGCGGCAAAGCGCGCGCTGATCGCGTCGAGGAACAGCCCGGACACGTCGGCAAAGGCCAGCTCTTTGTAGAACTTCGCGCCGTCGAACCGTCCTGGTGCAATGACACGGTCGTTACGGACGGTCCGCGAGACCAGCCCGGACACGGTCGAGTTCAGGCAGGCGGACGGGATGAGGAAGTCCGCGCGCGTGCCGTACAGCGACACGCACGAACCGGTGTCGGCCAGCACGGCCAGCTGCGGCGAGAACCGCGGGTCGGCCTCTCGCACGGCAGCGGCCAGCTCGCGCGCGATCGCGCCCTTGCCGGTCCAGCCGTCGACGAACATCACCTGCGCCGGGTCATGGTGCGCGGCCAGGTGGCGCAGCGCGACCTTGTCGATGCCGCGTCCGCGCACGATCGACACGGCATAGTGCGGGAGATCCAGATTGTGCTCACGCTGCGCCCAGCGGCGCATCAGGATGCCGATCGGCGTGCCGGCCCGAGCGAGGGACACGAGGACGGCACCCGGTCCGCGAGCATCGAGCACAAGCTCGGTCACCACGCCGACTGCGTGCGCGATGCGCTCAGCCGTCTCGTCCAGGGCGGCTGCGAACAGCGCCTGGTACTCGGCGCTCGGCTGGTACTCGATCGGCAGCGACTCGGCGTAGTGCGCGCCGCCGGACTGCACGGCCTCCTCGCGCTCCTCGATCGGCGCCTCGAGTGCAACGTCGGACAGATCGGTCAGCAACCAGGCGACCTCATCGGCCGCGTAGCTGCCGAAGGCCGGGCCGCGCAGTGCTGGCGGCGCGGGGCGAGAGCTCGGCAGCCGCACGACGTGCAGGCGGTCGCACGCTGTGCGCAGCACCGCGATCAGATCGGGCTCGTCGGTGTCGAGCACGACCACGATGTCGTCGAACCCGGTGGCGATGTTGTAGGCGTAGCGCGTCCCGGTGCCGTCATGCGCGGCAAACCTCAACATGGTGCGGATCGGATACCCCGGCTCGTCCACGGCCAGTACCGGCGACCGGGTGCTCGAGGAGAACGAGACATCGAGGCCGTCGCGTCCGGCGAGCTCCACTGCGATGAGCAGCGGCGCGTACATCAACTCCTCGGCGCCCAGCACCAGCACCGCCGGCCCGGTGGGCATTACCGCGCCAGCCTGCGCGGCCGCCGCGGCCCGGGCTGCGACCTGGTCGTCCGGGGTGAAGCCGTGCCGCCCGCTCTCGCGGGCGGTCCAGCGCGCCGGCACCTCGATGACGTCGGCACGTGCGACCCGCTGCGGGACGTCCATCTGCGCGCCGACGAACTCGGCCGCCTGCGCAGCGAACCCGTCCGGCCAGCTGACCGCGCCGCTCGCCAGCGAGACGACCTCGACGCTCGTGCCGAGCCGGGCCGCCGTGTCGAGGGTGCGCTCACGGTCGATCGGCGTGCGCAGGTCGACCAGCGCGGCGATCACGTAGCGCGCTCGCGGGCAGAGCCGCTGCAGTTCGGCGATGGTGTTCAGCGCGGTCGCGCCGGTGGAGAACTCGTCGTCGACCAGCACCACGACTCCGGAGCGCGACAGCAGCGCGGGATCCTCCGGCAGCAGCAGGTGGCCGGTCGCATGGCTGTGCTGCTCCACGAAGCTGCCGGCTGGTGCCAGCCCGTCGATCGCCCGGCGGGTCGAGTGCAGGTAGTCGGCGCCCAACGCCTCGGCCACGCAGTGGCCGAGGCCGGTTGCCGTCTCGGCGTAGCCGATCACGAGCGCGGGCGGTTCGTCGACGCGGCCGGCGACGGCACGTCCCAGGCGCAGGCCGGTCTCGTGCACGCTGCGTGGGTCGACCGGAACGTGCTTGCCGAGCACGGTCGAGACGAGCAGGTGCGCCCGTTTCGGGTTGCGGCGCAGTGCCAGCTGGACGAGCTCGCCGAGCGGCTCGCCATCGTGGCCGCGCAGCGTCACGCCGAAGCGCTCACCGACAAATCCCGTCACCGCCCAACACTCACTGTCGATCACACGCTTCGCTCGGATCGACAGGCGGAGCAACGATGTCCACGCTTGGCTCGCAAGCTTCGCTCACTGGTTCAGGCTCGCGCCGAGCAGGTCGACGAACGAGACGTCCTCATGCGCGACGCCGAAGGCCCGGCTGCGCAGTTCGGTGCGGCGCGCCCAGGCAGAGTGCGGCTTGCTCTCGTTCATCTTGTTGCCGTACGCCGACGACGCGACGCCCCCGCCCGCGGACGTGCCGAGGATGTCGACCGCGTCGAGGTACTCCTCGTGCGAGACGACCGAGAGCGCGTTCACCGCAGCCACGTGACTTGGGTGGATGACGCTCTTGCCGATCAGCCCGTTCGCGCGGTCGAGTGAGACCTCGCGGATCAGGCCGTCAAGATCGCGCGCGATCAACTGGGCACGCAGCTTGCGCTCGTCGTGCCGGATGAAGGGCGACTCGCGCAGTTGCGGTTTGAAGATGCGCTCGCTGCTGGAGAAGTACTCCCACACCGGCCCGGTGATCGGGTAGCCCCCGTCGTCACGTCCGAGCGCGTTGACCACATCGCCGATGACGGCGGCGAGCAGGGCCACGTCGTACACGGTGTGCTCGCGCGAGCGGCGCAAGCCGTACTGCCCGGACAGATCGGTCGCGCCGATGCGTACAGCGAGCACGTGCGGCCGGAACTGGTCGAGCAGGCGGCGCACCGCGGCGAGGGTCTGCACGCGCGTCTCGGCATCACCGATCTCGGGGGACTCCATGACGGGCATCGCGAGCAGCGCTCGATCGACGTCGGTACTCGCCTCGGCCAAGGCGTGCAGGTAGGCCGCCCCGTTCGAGTCGGTGAACTTGGGCAGGACGAAGCCGGTCAGCACACCCTCGTCGCTGCCGAGTCCGGCGACGATCATCGGGATCTGCTCAGGCGAGCGCACCCGCACGAACACCAGCGGGCCGTGCGACCCGGACGAGGCGAACTGGCGCAATTGCGCGATCGCGTTGCGCTCGCCCTCGATCAACGCGTCGTCGGGAATCGAGTCCTCGAGGCAGACCACCATGCTGGTGACGCCTTCGGCCGCGCGCCGGGACAGGTCATCGGCCAGTTTCGGGCGCGTCGCCGGGCAGTACAGCGTCGCGCCCAGCGCGGTGGCGAGCAGCCTGGGCGCGGCATGCACGTCGAACGGTTCGGGCACCCGGAAGAACAACCGCGCCCGATCCGCCTCGTCCAGAAAGTCGAAGTGCCGCACCGCGCCCATGCTTGCATGCCGCAGCCGGATCATCTCTGGCACCATCCACCCATGACTCAGATGTCAAAAGGCGGAAACGTGCCAGTAACCGCAGCGCTCGTGCGGGCCACGTTGTTCTGGTCCGGCGGTGACGGGACCCCGGACATCGACGCATCAGCCCTGCTTCTGCAGGGCGACGGGCGGGTGTCCTCGGACGCCGATTTCGTCTTCTACAACCAGCCCGACCACGTTTCCGGCGCGGTGAAGCATGCCGGCAAGTCGACCGGCGTGCAGTCCTACGACGTCATCGACATCAACCTGGCGGGCCTGCCGTCGAGTGTGGATCGTGTCGCGCTCGCGGCATCGGCCGATGGTGGGACCTTCGGGCAGGTGCCGGGGCTGCGTCTGGTCTTGTCCGATCTGGCCACGAATGCACCGATCGCCGAGTTCGCCATGACCGCCGCCGAGGAGACCGCGTTCGTCACCGGCGAGCTGTACCGGCGCGGCGGCGCCTGGAAGTTCCGCGCTGTGGGCCAGGGCTTCGCGAGCGGGCTGGCCGGCCTGGCCACCGAGTTCGGCATCGATGTCGGCGGCGAGGGCGACCTCGACCCGACCGACGACGCGACCGACGCGCGGACCGAGGACGCGCCGGTGCTGCCGCCACCGTCCTTTGCCGCAGCCGAGGTAGTCCCGGCTCCGGCCGCGACGCCAGCGCCAGCCACGTTCGCGCCCCCGGCCACACCGCAGGCCGATCCGGCACCCGCGCCCGAGCCGGCACCCGCACCCGAACCGGCCGCGAGCGCGCCGGAGCCGTGGCCCGCCCCCACGCCCGAGCCCGCGCCATCGATGCCTGCGCCGGCCTTCGACCTGACCCCACCCCCGCCGCCACCGCCGGCCCCGGAAGCGTCCCTGGACCTTGACGCGCCGGCGGCCGAGCCGCCACCAGCCTTCGCCCCGCCGGCGGCCGAGCCGCCGCCCAGCTTCGCGCCGCCGCCCGTCGCCCCGCCGGACACCGCACCCGACCCGGCCGCAGCGTGGGCGCCCCCGCCCGCGCCGCCGGGCCCGCCCGTCCCGCCACCGCCGCCGCCGCCGATAGCCGCCCCGCCCGCTTGGACGCCGACGCCGACGCCGACGCCGGACGCGGCACCGCCGGCCGCGGCCGAACCAGCGTGGACGCCACCACCGGCCCCGGATGCAGCACCCGCACCCGCCGCGGCTGAGGACGCGCCGTACGTGCCGCCCGCGCCGGATCCGAGCGCGCCGCAGCAGGCCGTCCCGGCCCAGACGCTCGACGCCGGACCGGTGACCCTGGATCGCAACGAGCGGGTCACGCTGACGACCAGCGCCGGCGGACCGCTCAGCCGGGTGATGCTCGACCTCGCCTGGGAGCCGGCGCCGGGCCGCCTCTCGGTCGACCTCGACGCATCGGTGATTGCGTTCGACGCGAATGCCGAGAAACTCGAGATCGTCTGGTACCAGCACCAGACCGAGTTCAACGGCGCGCTGCAGCACACCGGCGATTCGAAAGGCGATGTCGCGGGTCAGGTCGCTGCCGAGCGGCTCCTCGTCGACCTGGGCCGGCTGCCTGACAACGTCACCGCCCTGGTGTTCACGATCAGCTCGTTCCACGGCCACACGTTCACCGATCTCACGCAGGCGTTCTGCGTGCTCAGTGACGACCAGGGCACTCCGATCGTCACCTACAACCTGACCGACACGCAGCCCAGCACCGCGGTACTGATGGCGATCCTGCGGCGCACCGACCCGGGTGTATGGCAGATGCGGGCGATCGGTGAGTACCACGACTTCCGCACCGTGAAGAAGCTGGTCGACCCGGCAGCGCGCCAGGTCGGCATCTACTGACGGGACGGCCCGCATGACATCGATGGCCAAAGGCGCCAACATCGCGATCGACGCGCCGGCGGTGCGCGCCGTGCTGTCGTGGACGGCCGGGGGCGCGGTGCCTGACGTGGACGCCTCGGCGCTGCTGCTCCAAGACAATGGTCGCGTCGCATCCGATGACGACTTCATCTTCTACAACCAGCCACAACATCCCAGCGGCACAGTTCGGCACACCGGCAAGAGCGGGTCTTCGGACGGGACCGAGGTAGCCCTCGCGCAGGTGCCGGCGAATGTCGATCGGATCGTGCTGTCCGCCTCAGCCGACGGCGGGACGTTCGGCCAGGTACCTGGGCTGCGGCTTACGGTCAGTGACGCGGCCTCCGGCGCACCCTTGGCCGAGTTCACCATGAGCGCGTCGGACGAGACCGCGTTCGTCACCGGCGAGTTCTACCGGCGCGGCGCAGGCTGGAAGTTCCGCGCGGTCGGGCAGGGCTACGCGAGCGGGCTGGCCGGTCTGGCGACCGATTTCGGCATCTCGGTGGCAGCAGAACCGGCCCCGGTTGCTGCACCACCACCACCACCACCACCGCCGGCACAGGCTGGGTTCGCGGCCGGCCCGACCCCGACTCCCCCGCCACCGCCGCCCGACGCCGGCTTCGCGGCCGGCCCTACACCGCCGCCACCGCCGCCGGGTACGCCGGCACCGCCGCCGCCTGGTGCGGCGCCCGTGGTCAACCTGGACAAGGGCCGCGTCAGCCTGGTCAAGGGCAGCCGGGTGAGCCTGGTGAAGACCGGCGCACCGCCGCTGACCACGGTCATGATGGGACTCGGCTGGGACCCGGCGCGCGGCGGCAAGAACATCGACTTGGACGCCTCGGCAATCGCCTTCGACCAGAGCGGCCGCAGCAAGGCGCTCGTATGGTTCAGCAACTTGGGCGATTTCAATGGTGCGCTGCGCCATGCCGGCGACAACCTGACCGGCGAGGGCGAAGGCGACGACGAGCAGATCTATGTCGACCTGGATCGGCTACCGGCCGAGGTGGTGTCGATCGTCTTCACGATCACCTCGTTCGGGGGGCAGAAGTTCACCCAGGTCGCGCGTGCGTTCTGCCGCCTCGTCGAGACGAGGTCAGGGCAGGAACTCGTGCGCTACGAACTGTCCGACGGCCAGCCACACTCGGCCGTGCTGATGGCGATGCTGCGCCGCACCCCCGCCGGCACCTGGGAGATGCGTGCAATCGGCGAGTACCACGATGCACGCACGGTCAAGAAGCTGGTCGAGCCGGCTGCCCGCTGGGCGGTTGCGAACTAGATCAGGAGCCGGCGATTCGGCCAGCAGCAGCACAGCGGACCGCACGTGTCATGGCTAATTGCCGCGCAAGCCTTGAACACATCGTCGCTAAGGTCGATAGTCCATCGGGGAATTCACATCCGCTAGGGGGCACGGTGGCAACCATCCGACGGACGACGACGCTTCTCGCGGTAGCTGCGACCACCGTGGTGATCGGCGGTACGCAACTCGGCCAGGCAGCGCAGGGCGCGCCCGCGCGCGCGAGCACGCATCCCGCCGCCTCGCGCACCGTGCGCGTGATCGCAGTCCTGCGCAACCAGCTAGCGGCGACTCCGGTCAACAAGCTGCACATGCAGGCGCGCGCCGACCGGGCCGACAGCTCGCAGGCAACCGTGCTTGGCCGGCTGTCCGGCCGGGTGCCGACCCAGGTGCGACACCTTGCTGTCGGCAATGCGTTCATCGCTACCGTAACCGCGGCACAGGCCTCGGCACTGGCGGCCGATCCTGCGGTGGCGTCCGTCATTAAGGACGTCAAGATCGCGACACCCTCGTCCCGCGCGGCCACGCCGACCGCTAAGCACGCGAAGACGGCACGGCCGGCAGTTTCGCCGGAGGCACCGTTCGCGATCTGCCCGAGCGATCCGGCCCAACCCCTGGTCGAGCCGGAGGCGCTGAGCTCGATGCACGCGCTGACCACCGACGGCAGCCCCAACGCCCAGCAGCTCGACAAGGGCAAGGGCGTCACCGTCGCCTATATCGCCGACGGCATCGACCCGGACAACCCTGACTTCATCCGGCCCGACGGCAAGCACGTGATCATCGACTACAAGGACTTCTCCGGTGACGGGCCGAACGCGCCGAGCGGTGGCGGCGAGGCCTTCGGCGACGCATCCTCGATCGCCGCACAGGGCATTGTGTCCCACGACCTGTCGAACTTCGTCAACCAGGCGTACCCGCTGCCACCGGGCTGCAACATCCGCATCGTCGGTGTCGCGCCGGCAGCGCGCATCGTGGCGTTGAAGGCCGGCGGCGAGTCCTCGACCTTCAGCGCGGTGCTGCAGTCCATCGATTACGCCGTACGGGTCGATCACGTCGACGTCATCAACGAATCGCTCGGGCTGAACGAGTACCCCGACGACAGCACACGCAACGCCGTCGAGCTGTTCAACGACCAGGCCGTTGCCGCGGGCGTCGTGGTCACCCAGTCCAGCGGTGACGGCGGGGTCACCGGCACGATCGGCAATAACGGGCAGGACCCGCACGTCATCACCGCGGGGGCGAGCACCGACAGCCGGGCGTACTCCCAGATCGGCTACGCGGGCACCCGGTTCTTCGGCAACGGCAAGTGGCTCAACGACAACATCTCCGCGCTGTCCTCCTCTGGATTCACCCAGTTGGGTCGCACGATCGACCTGGTTGCGCCGGGCGAAGACGGTTGGGCGGCGTGTGAGCCCGGCTTCGCGAGCTGCACCAACTTCCACAGTCCGGCCCAACCGAGTGATATCGAGTTGTTCGGCGGAACCAGCCAGGCAGCGCCGCTCACCGCAGGCGTCGCCGCCTTGGTGATTTCGGAGTACCGCAAGACCCACAACGGTGCCTCGCCGACGCCCGCCGTCGTCAAGCAGATCATCACCGGCACCGCCGACGACCTCGGGCTGCCTTCCTCCGAGCAGGGGTCCGGCTTGATCGACGCGCGAGCGGCTGTGGAAGCGGCGATGACCTATCCGGGCGGTCCATCGTCGGCCCCGAAGTCGGTGAAGTCGAACATCACCACGTCGCCGAACCAGTTGGAGGTCGAAGGCAAGCCGGGCAGCACCCAATCGTCGACCTTCGACGTCACCAACGTCGGCACCAAGTCGGTGCAGGTTGCGGCGGGTACGCGCAGTTTCCAGACGATCGCCCAGAGCGCCCAGGCGGTCGCCTTCGACTCGACCACACTGCCGACCTACCCGTACCCGACCAGCGGCAACCCTGAGGCATTCAAGAAGTTGACCTTCCATGTTCCGTCGGGTGCTCAGCGCCTCGTCGTGCACATGGCGTGGGCCGGCTCGCGACCACCTGCTGCGGACGCGGTCGTCCGGTTGTCGTTGTTCGCGCCGGATGGAACCTATGCCGCGAACAGCCTGCCGCAGGGCGGCCCCGCGACGGCGAACTACGCCAACGTCGACGTGCGCAACCCGGCGGCGGGGACCTGGACGGCGGTGATGTACTCCCCTTCGGGCACCGCCGGTTACACGGGCGTCATCGGGCTGCTGGCCGAATCCCAGCGGGCTATTCCCGAGGGTCAGGTCAGCCCGGCCACGTTCACGCTCGCCCCGGGTGCGTCGCAAACCGTGAAGTTCACCGAACACATGCCGAAGACGGCCGCCGGCGACCAGGATGTTGCGATCACCCTCGCGACCTCACAAGGTCGGCAGACTTCCGTCTCGGCGGTGGTCCGGTCGCTGATCGACACGTCGTCCGGTTCCGGCTCCTTCAGCGGAAGCGTCACCGGCGGCAACGCGCGCGCCGGCACGCCCGGGGAAACCTTCAGCTACGCGTTCGACGTCCCGGCCGATCAACACGACCTCGACGTGGCACTGAAGTTCAACCACAACCCGAACAGCGTCATGGACGTCGTGCTACTCGACCCGAACAACGAGTTGGCCGATGTCGTCACGAACCTGACGCCGAACCATGCCGGCACAACGTTGAATATCAGCCGCAACATCGAGGCGCTGGACGCCGATCCGATCGCCGGACGCTGGCATCTCGTGGTGGTGGTGCAGAACCCGGTCAGCGGCACGGCCTTCACCGAGCCGTTCCACGGCACGGTGTCGTTCAACGGCGTCGGCACGTCCGCGCCCGATCTGCCGAACTCGGCGGGTACCACCCTGCCGGCCGGTGTGCCGCAGACGGTGACCGTCAACGTCACGAACCCGGGCCCGCAGGCGATCCTCGTCGGGGCCGACCCGCGGCTGACGCAGCTGGAGACGCTCCAGCCGGTCCCGCTTCAGGGTTCGACGACCTTCGCCCTGCCGCAGGACCCGGCGCAGGCGCCGCTCTACGTCACGCCGCCGGACACGAAGAGCCTCACCGTGAGCACCGTCTCCACGACCCCGGCGCAGGTCGAGATGCAAGGTTCGGCCGCTGGATTCGATGTGTTCGGCGACCTCGCTGATGCGCAGAACGGCGATGCGCTCTCGGTCGCCTCGGTCGACGAGAACGGGCATCCCGGCTACATCAGCCGGGGTATCTGGTTCACGTCCGTGGCTCAGATCGGGCCGTTCACCGACGCCGGTCCGCCGAGCGGATCAGCGACGCAGACGGCGTCGATGGACACCTACGCCTTTGACGACGCGGTGTCGTCGAGCACTGATGACCCGTATGGCAACTCCGTCGACCCGTCGAACAACGGGTTCGGGCATCCGATTCACATCCTGCCGCACAAGACCAGGACGATCACACTCACCATCACGCCAAACGCCGCGCCTGGCACGGTCGTGCAGGGTGTGCTCAACCTGGTGACCGTCCCGACCTCCCCGAGCGGCTTCACCGCACTGCCGCAGTTCACGACAGGATCGGTGATCCAGGCCCTGCCGTACTCGTACACGGTCGGCTAAGGCCGTCGCGCGACTGGCTGGCCCGCTCGACGCGGGCCAGCCAGCCGCTTCGCGTCCACGCGGGTCCGGCTCGTAGCTTCAGCTTTGCCCCGCGTACCCACGCTGCGCGGCGTTCGCAGCGTGGGTACGCGGGGCAAGGCTTTGGTCAGTCGTCCGGATCGCGGGCGTCGAGCGACTTCTCGACAAGCCCGGCCAGCCAGCTGGTCACCTTGCTGACGGTCGCCGACTTCGGCGCGAAGGCGCGCGGGTGCGTTGGCGCAAGCTGCTCAGCACCGAGCACCCCCTCACCGAGCTCGGCCAGCTCATCGGCGTCGACGGCTTGGACGAGTGCAGGCAGCGCATGCGCTTCTTGCGCGACCACGTGTGCGTCGACCGCATCGCTGAGTTCGCCGAGCGCCGCGCCAATCTGCTCGTCATTCGTGTCGTCGTGGTCGAGCTTCCTGAGCAGCTCCTCGATCTGCCGGTGCTCGGCGAACGAGGCTTCGAACGTGTTGTCGCCGTCGGGCAGGTGATCGCGCACGGCGGGCAGCAAGTACTGTTCCTCGGCGACGAAGTGCCGGACGAGGTCGGCACACAGTTGCTCGAACAACTCACCCGTCACCGTCGGGTCGGCGTTGGCACGCAGATCGCCCAGCGCGCGCTTGATCGCGGCGTGGTCACTGCGCAGGACGGTGTCGATCGAGTCGGACGAGTTCATGTGCCGAGCTTATGAGAGTCACTCGACCGGCGTGCGGCCGTCCAGCCAAGTGATCTTGTCGTAGCCGTACGCACGGCATGCCTCGCGCACATCGCCGTACATCGACTGCATCTCCGCGCGCAGCACGAACTCGCCGCGTACCTGGTAGACCGACAGCAACACGGCGAGGTCGCCGCCCTGCAAGCTGTCCAGCGGCACCTCGATCCGTCCGCCACCGAACGTCGTGACCACAAGCGTCCCACCCCACTTCAGCGGCTGGCGCGCCTCGGAGAACGCGTAGACGACCAGCCGCCGCAGCTCGCGACATTGCCGCAGGTCGATCGACACCCGCTCGAACCGCTCGCGGCTGCCGAGGATGACCGGACGCTTGGATCCCGGCGGGGCCAGCCGCGGCCCCTGCGTCATCTGCATGATCATTTCCAGATCGGACGCGAGCTCGTAGGCGGCACCGAGCCGCAGATCGCCCACCTCGTCGGACACGGCCGCCTCGATCGTCAAGGCGCCGATGCCGGTCTGCAGCCGAGTCAGCGTCGCAGTCGGCTCGGACGGGGTGAGGATCAGCCGCTCCCCCGGTGCCACCCGCACATCGGTACGCCGACGCCGCGCCGGTGCGCTCGACGGCGGCGCAGGTGCGATCGGTGTCGACGCGCGCACTGGTTAGTCCAGATCCAGCGAGCTGCTCGACGGGGCCGGTGCGGGAGCGGGCGTCGCCGGCGCGTCCAGATCCAGCGAGCTGCTCGACGGGGCCGGTGCAGGTGTCGACGCGCGCACTGGTTCGTCCAGATCCAGCGAGCTGCTCGACGGGGCCGCTGCGGGAGCGGGCGTCGCAGGCTGGACGGGCGGGGCGGACGGCGTCGGTTGGTGATGATGCTCGCCATGCGTATGACCGGCCAGGAACTCCGACACCGGCGCCGGCGACGATGGCCCAGGTGCGGCCGCCTTCGGTGCCCGCCGGCGCCGCAGCCACGGCAGGTCATTGCGCCGCGGCGCGAAGCGCGGGTCGGTGATCATCTAAAGGATCAGCCCGTAGTCGGCGGCGATGCCCGCAATGCCTTTCGAGTAGCCCTGCCCGAGCACCCGGAAGCGCCACTCGCCGTTGTGGCGGTACACCTCGCCGAGCGCGACGGCGGTCTCGGTCTGCAGCGTGTTCGCCAGCTCCTCGGACCGCACCAGCTCGGCGTTGCCGTCGAGGTTCAGCGCCCGCACCACACACGACTTCAGCTGGCCGAGCGTGCGCTTCTGTGCCGGACCGTCATTCACGTAGAGCACGATCACGATGCGGTCGACCGACGCCGGCACCGCGTTGAGATCGATCTCGACCTGTTCCTGATCCCCGCCGAGCGCCTGCTCTAGCTGCTGCACGGACAGCTCAGGCGAGGTGAGTTGGTTGAAGAAGACGAAATGGTCCGCGGAGATCGCGTGCCCGTCGGTGCCGCACAAGATCGTGGCCATCGTCAGGTTGTCGGCAAGCGCAGTCTCGGCACCCGCGCTCCAGCGCACGCCGACCACGAGCCCCTTGAGCCCGGGCACCTCTCGAGTGAGCGACACGTTCGCGCCGCGTTTCATCTCAGCCATCGCGCTCTATTTGTACAGGTCGCCGTCAGAGGTCGAGATCGGAGCCGCTGAACTTGGTGCGCAAGAAGCTGCCCTGGCTCAACAACGCGTCAGCATCGTGCGCGCGAATCGCGTCGAGCAAGTCCATCGCCGACGACCACAGCACCTCGAGCTGCTCGATGAACGATTGCGCCGGTGTCCGTCCGGACGGCCGCACAACGTCGACGGCACCGGCATCGATCGCCAGGTAAGCGTGCAGTGTCGT
>DASRSG010000118.1:0-12056 GCA_035656595.1 Jatrophihabitantaceae bacterium
GTGCCGGGACGGTACGGCGCGAGGGTGGCGTGACCGTTCGTCCCTGTGTCTTCGGATACGACCATGCGCGCCGGCCCGCCGAGCAGCGGTTGTTTGGCGCAGGCGTCATTCGTTTCGGGGCAACCCTTGAACAGCGCCGCGTCGACCCCGGCCAGCGGCTGGCCGGATCGGTTCACGGCGGTGACCCTGACCGATGGCGGTGCTGTGTTGTCGAGAGCAGCGTCGATGCCGTTGACGAACTTGCCGGCGGGCACCGTGATGCGCGCCGCGTGTCGCAGGTTCGTGTGCGGGTAGCACTGCTCATAGAAGTAGCGGTTCGAGAAGCAGGCCTCGTACTTCGCGGGCGGCAGGTCGACGGCGGAGTACCGGCCATGTGCGTCGGTCACGGCGTAAAATTCGCCCTCGTTGCCGAATTGGCTCGGCCCTTCCAGCTCGATCTCGACGCCGCGTATCGGCCGGCCGTGCTTGTCGACGACGCGCCCGCGGACCCCGCCGGCCGCCTCGAGTTTCAGATCGATGCCGGACGTCATCACGCCCGGCTTGAGCTGGAAGGCATCGTGGGTGTCCTGGTAACACCGTGGTGCCCCGCCGGTGGGGTCTCCGCGACCCGCTGCGGTGCTGAAATCGGTGTCCGTGCACGCGTCGTACTGTCCGCCCGGCGCGAGATTCTTCACCGCGTAATGCCCGGAGTCGTCGGAGTCCACGGAAGGGCCTTCATAGCCACCCATGCCATGCAGGATCTCTACCGGCGCACCGGCCAGCGCGGTGCCGTCGGCACCGGTTACCGTGCCGCCGATGGCGGCGCCCGGCGCGAGCGTCACCGACGCGTGCTGGACTTGACGTGCTCGCACCTGCACCTTGCCGGGCAGACACTGTGGTGCGTACCCGGTTGCGTTGGCCGACGTGACCGAGTCGAGCTGGAAGCACACCCGGGTTGGGCGCGCCGCAAGAGCGTGGATCGCGTACCGGCCGTTGCGATCGGTCACCGCGGACGCTTCGCTGCGGTGCTGGCGTGCGGTGACGGTGACGCCTTTGAGGGCAGCCGCGTCGAAGCCCCGCACTGTCCCGGCCAGCACGCCGCCGCCACGCAGCACCTGCAGCGCCGCCGTCCCACTGCGCGTCACGGTGCCGCTGACAACCGATATCGCACCCGGCACGCAGCGGCCGTCGTAGCCGGTGTCGTCAGCGACGCCACCGGTCACGCGGCGGTAGGCCGCCTGGAAGCAGAGCTGGTAGGCACCGGGAGCGACTCCGGTGATGCGGAACCGGCCGCGGTGCGACGGGCGGTACGTGCCGCTGAGCTCGTCGTCGTCGGCGAGACCGAGATCGTCGCCGGCGTAGGCAAGTGCCGGCCGCAGGTAGGGCAGCACGCCGGAGAGCCGGTATTCGTAGCTGTCGGTGACGCGTCCGCTGATCGCTGCGGCCGGGCGCAGCCGAAGATCGACTCCGGCTCGCACTCGGCCGGCCTTGACCCGGATTACCTGGAACCTCGCCGCTTCGTAGTACCCGGTGGCGTCGGAATTTCCGCCGGTGGCCCGTCCGGCCCGAACCGTCATGGTGAAGTCGCCGGGACCGGAGTGCACCAGGTAATGGCCTTGCGCGTCGGTCCACGCCGAAGGGCCCGACCCGATCGACACCCACGACTCGGCGTTCACCAGCACGTGGCGCAGCGGATGCCCGGCGGCGTCGGTGACCGTGCCCGCGATGGCGCTGAGGGCCGTCCCCGAAACAGCCGATGCGGGCGGCTGGGTCGCGGTCGCGCCCGCCGCGATGATGAGCACGGCGATGAGCGCAGCGGCTGCTCGGCCGCGTTTCAGCTTGGTCATGACGCTCGCGACCCTAGGCGATCACACAGAAGGTGCCCAGCCGAAAATGATCAAGTTCGACGGCTACAGGACGGCGCCCGGGTTGAGGATGCCCTGCGGATCCAGCGCGTCCTTGATCCGACGGGTCAGGGCCATCACGTCCTCGCCGAGGTAGGTCGGCAGCCACGCCTTCTTCAGCCGGCCCACGCCGTGCTCGCCGGTGATCGTGCCACCGAGTTCGAGGGCGAGATCCATCACCGCACCGAATGCGACGTACGCGCGCTTCGTCTCGTCCGGGTCGGCGGCGTTGTACACGACCAGCGGGTGGGTGTTGCCGTCGCCGGCATGCGCCACCACGGCGATCGTGACCTCGTTGGCCAGCGCGATCGCCTCGATGCCGCGAACCAGCTTCGGCAGCGCGGGCAGCGCAACCCCGACGTCCTCGAGCAGCAGCGAGCCGAGCTTCTCGAGTGCGGGGAACGCGGCCCGCCGGGCCGCGGCGAACGCGTCGCCTTCGTCGGGATCGGAGGTGGTGAAGACCTCGCTCGCGCCGTTGCTGCGACAGGCCTGCTCCATGAGCGCGATCTCTTCGGCGGCGGCCGCGCCGGGTGCGTCGGAGCGGGCGATCAGCATCGCCTCGGCGGTGCGGTCGAGCCCCATCGAGGTGTAGTCGTCGACGGCGTTGATCGCGGTGCGGTCCATCAGTTCGAGCATGCACGGACGGAGGGTCGACGTGATCGCCAGCACCGCGTCAGCGGAGGCCTCGATGGACGGAAACACCGCCACCAGCGTGCACGCCGGCGGTTGGGCGGGGACGAGTCGCAGGGTGAGCTCGGTGATGACGCCCAGCAGGCCCTCCGATCCGACGAACAGCTTGGTCAGCGACAGCCCGGCGACGTCCTTGAGCCGCGGGCCGCCCAACTGCAACGCCGTCCCGTCGGCCAGCACGACCTGCATGCCGAGCACATAGTCGGTCGTCACGCCGTACTTCACGCAGCACAGCCCGCCCGCGTTGGTCGCCGCGTTCCCGCCGATCGAGCACATCTCGAACGACGACGGGTCGGGCGGGTACCACAGCCCGTGCTCGGCGGCGGCCTTCTTGACCTCGACGTTGAGCAGCCCGGGCTGGGTGATCGCCACCCGCGAGATTGGGTCGATGCGGATGTCGCGCATCCTCTCCAGCGAGAGCACCACCCCGCCCTCGACGGCCGTGGAGCCGCCGGACAGCCCCGAACCGGCCCCGCGAGGCACCACCGCGACGTCGTGCGCGGTGGCCCAGCGCAGCACGGCTTGCACGTCTTGGGTGCAGGTCGCCCGAACGACGGCGACCGGCCAGCCTGCGTCCGGATCACGGGCCCAGTCCTGCCGGTATCCCTCGATCACATCGCGGTCGGTGAGCACCGCGCCCTCGGGCAGCGCCGCCACCAGTTCGTCCACAGCCATGACCTGATTCTGCCCGCATACTGCTCGTCATGGGTTATGTGGATCTCGCCGGGATCGGGCACACCCTCTCCGACGGGCGTGTGCTGCTCGCGGAGGTCAGCTTCCGGGTCGGCGAAGGGGCCAAGACTGCGCTGGTCGGCGCGAACGGCGCCGGCAAGACCACGTTGCTGCGGCTGGTGGCCGGCGACCTCGACCCGCAGCGCGGCACGGTGGCTCGCGTCGGCGGACTCGGCGTCATGCGCCAGTTCATCGGCTCGGTGCGTGACTCGACCACGGTCGAGGACTTCCTCGTCCGGCTCGGGCCCGACGAGATCCGCGCCGCCTGGGACGACGTGCAGCACAGCGAACTGATCATGATGGAGCGCGACGACGAACGCGCCCAGCTCGCCTACGCGCACGCGCTGGCGCACTGGGGCGACGTCGGCGGCTACGACACCGAGGTGCTCTGGGACACCGTTACGGTGGCTGCGCTGGGCGTGCCGTACGACCGGTGCAAGTATCGCGAGCTGTCGACGCTGTCCGGTGGGGAGCAGAAGCGGCTCGCCCTGGAACTGCTGCTGCGCGGCCGCGACGAGGTGCTGCTGCTCGACGAGCCGGACAACTACCTCGACGTCCCCGGCAAGCGCTGGCTCGAGGACCGGCTGCGGCACAGCGCCAAGACGGTGCTGTTCGTCAGTCACGACCGTGAGTTGCTCGCCAACCTCGCCGACCGGGTCGTCACGATCGAGGGCGGGACGGCCTGGGTGCACGGCGGCGGGTTCGCCTCATATCACGAGTCGCGCGCGGCCAAGCACGAGCGGATGGCCGAGCTGCGCCGCCGCTGGGAAGAGGAGCACGCGCGGCTCAAGGAACTCGTTCGCACCTTGCAGCAGCAGGCCAAGATCAGCCCGGACATGGCCTCGCGGTACCGGGCCATGCAGACCCGGCTGGCCAAGTTCGAGCAGGCCGGGCCGCCACCGGACAAGCCGGCCGAGCAGAAGGTGACGATGCGCCTGCGCGGCGGACGGACCGGCGTGCGCGCGGTGACCTGTGCCGGCCTGGAGCTGTCCGGCCTGATGCAACCGTTCGACACCGAGATCTTCTACGGCGAACGGGTCGGCGTCCTCGGCTCGAACGGTGCGGGCAAGTCGCACTTCCTGCGCCTGCTCGACGACGAACCGGTCGCGCACACCGGGTCGTGGAAGCTGGGCGCACGGGTCGTCGCCGGCTTGTTCGCGCAGACGCACGTGCATCCCGACTGGCATGACCGCACGCTGGTCGACCTGCTCTGGACCGGCGACGAGGACCGGCCCAGCATCGGGCGGGGTCCGGCGATGTCGGCGCTGCGCCGCTACGGGCTCGAGCAGCAGGGCGACCAGTCGTTCGGCACGCTCTCGGGCGGGCAGCAGGCCCGATTCCAGATCCTGCTGCTGGAGCTGTCCGGTGCCACCCTGCTGCTGCTCGACGAGCCCACCGACAACCTGGACGTACTGAGCGCGGAGGCACTCGAGGACGGGCTCGAGGCTTATGACGGCACGGTTGTCGCGGTGACGCATGATCGCTGGTTCGCCCGGTCGATGGACCGGTTCCTGATCTTCGGTGCGGACGGTGCGGTGTACGAGTCAGACGATCCGGTCTTCGACGAGGAGCGCGTCGCGCGCACGCGCTAGCGCGGTGCTGCAACCGATCGGCGCTGATGCGGCGTCTAATGCGGTATGACTTCCCGACGCCTCATCACTTTCGGTGCGCTCGCTGCCCTGGTTACGTCGGGAACGGTGACACTCGGTCAACAGGCAACGGCTAAGGCCACGCCCGAATCGTCCCTCGTCCTCTACGCGCCCCGGCACGCGACGGTCTACGCCTTTCGCAAGCAGGTGTTCTTCGACGTGCCGGTGAGCCTCGAGGCGATCGGGGAGAACTTCGAGTTGTGGTCGCACCGCACCAGCTACGACAAGCCGATCACCACCGAGTTGCGGCGTGGGTCAACGGTCACCGAGCTGCCGGCCGGGTTGATGGATGACTTCACCGGCCTGAGCCGGTTCTTCGATGTCACCGTGCAGAACAAGCAGGGTGACATCGTGCTCAACCGGCACCCGACCGAGTGCCTGACCGGCGACTCGCAGCGGGTGGAGCCCGACGGAGCACCGCACTCGACCTATCCGTGGGGCTGCCCGGACAACATCTTCACCAGGGGATCGGTGCAGGGCATCGCCGCCGGCTGGGCCACCTCGACCCCGCTGTTCGGCTACCGGTCGGTGCGGCTGCCGCTCGGCCGCTACACGATGTCGGTGACGATCGCGGCGACGTACCGCGCGGCATTCGGCATCAGCGATCGGGATGCGACCCGCACCGTCGCGCTCAAGGTGCGCAAGATCCGTCAGGGCGGGCCGGGTCCCGGGCCGATCCCGCTCCCGATCCGCAAACCCAGCACCGATGTCCCGCACGGCTCGGTGGCTCGGCTCGCGCCGGCCGACGAACTGTCCAGCCCGCCCGGTTCCGGGCCCGACCCCGATCTCGAGGCGGTGCCTGCATGGGGCATCAGGATCAGCAAGGGCGGCAACTATCTGCAGTTCTCGGCCACGGTCTGGAACGGCGGTGACAGCCCGCTGGTCGTCCAGGGATTCCGCAGCGGGAAGCGCGGCGTGATGGACGCCTACCAGTACTTCTACGACTCGGCCGGCAACCAGACCGGCTACGTGCCCGCCGGTCAGATGATCTGGGACCCGCGCAAGACCCATCACCACTGGCACTTCGAGGACTTCGCTCGGTACCGGCTGCTCGACGCGAACAAGCACGGTGTGGCACGCAGCAAGAAGGAAGCATTCTGCCTCGCCAATACCGACATGATCGACTACACCGTTCCGGGCGCGAACTGGAATCCCGACGACACCGACCTGGCGACGTCATGTGGTGACGAGGACTCGCCCGCTGTCAGCGAAGTGCTCGCGTCCGGATCCGGTGATACCTACGCCCAGTTTCGTGCCGGCCAGTCTTTCAGCCTCAAAGGGCTCAAGAACGGCACGTACTACGTCTCGGTGGAAGCGAACCCGAACTCGGTGCTGACCGAACAATCGAGGACCAATAACACCGCGCTGCGCAAGGTCCGGATCGGCGGCAAGTCGGGCCACCGGACCGTCTACGTCTACCCGGTGGGTGGGATCACCGGCTGAATCGGCTCAGGCAGGCACGGCGAAGGCGACGATGTTGTCCTCGTAGTTGCCGGTGCTCGCGTCGAAGGGACCGCCGCAGGTGACGATGGCCAGCCGTCCGGCCGTGCTCTGGTCGAAGATCTGCCGGTAGGGCAACACCGTCTTCTTGTACGTACGGACCCCGGTGATGGTGAACTTGAGCCGTACCTTCTTGTTCTTGTGCATGCCCGTCACGAAGACGGTGTCACCAGGGTTGAGCGTGCCGATGCGCGAGAGCACGCCGGTCACGCCGGAGTAGTTGATGTGCCCGGCCAGGATCGCGGTGCCCCGGCGGTCGCCCGGCCGTGCCCCGCCGTCCCACCAGCCGACGACCTTCGGGTCGAGCGGGATGTCGAGCTCGCGGTTCTGCGTGCCGACCTTCACGATCGGCGCCTTCGCGGACAGCTTCGGGATGGCGATCATGTGCGGTGACACGTAGTCGACCAGCTTGCCGTGCAGGGTCGGCACGGAGCCCACGTTGCGCGGCGCGGCCTGCGCGTTGTGCTTGCCCCAGTTGGGCGAGATCACGTACACGACACCAGCTGCGGTCGCCAGCAGGATCGCGACAAGCACGAAGGTGAACGGCGCGCTGGCCGATAAGCGACTTTTGAGGCGCTTGCTCCGTTTTGGCGTGGGGGACGGGCGGGGCCTCACGCGATGCCTGCCATGCTCGCCCATGCCCTCGCTTGTCCAGCGTTGATTTCCAGTCGTGTCTATGCAGTCCAACGACTCGGACGGTGATCGGTTTCGGCGATTTGGACCACTGTCTGGCGGCCGGTAGACTCACCGGTTGACGTGCGAGAGGTTCGCACGATCGGCCATGCCCCGGGGTTACTGCGTTTATGCACAGGGACCGTGGGGGCGCCGCATCCGCAGCGTGAAGACCGAACAGGAAGTAGTTTCAGTGGGTACCTACACCCCCAAGCCCGGCGAGATCGAGCGCCGCTGGCATGTCATCGACGCGAACGACGTCGTGCTGGGCCGGCTGGCCAGCCAGGCCGCGACCCTGCTGCGGGGCAAGCACAAGCCGCAGTTCGCCCCGCACGACGACACCGGCGATTTCGTCGTCATCATCACCGCCGAGAAGGTTGCGATCTCCGGAGCCAAGCGCGAGGAGTTCCGCTACCGGCACTCCGGTTACCCGGGCGGTCTGTCCAAGCGCACCGTCGGCGAGCTGCTCGAGCGGCACCCGGAGCGCGTCGTCGAACTCGCCGTCCGCGGCATGCTCCCCAAGAACACCCTCGGCCGGGCCCAGCTGAAGAAGCTGAAGGTCTACGCGGGTCCCGAGCACCCGCACGCCGCCCAGAAGCCCCAGCCGTTCGAGATCAAGCAGGTCAGCCAGTGACTACTCCCACTCCCACAGCGCCCATCGTCGGCCGTCGCAAGGAAGCCATCGTCCGCGTCCGGCTCGTGCCCGGCACCGGCGAGTTCAAGCTCAACGGCCGCACCCTGGAGAACTACTTCCCCAACAAGGTGCACCAGCAGCTCATCCGCGAGCCGTTCGTCACTCTGGAGAAGGACGGCCAGTACGACGTGATTGCGTCGCTGTCCGGCGGTGGCATCACCGGCCAGGCCGGCGCGCTACGGCTGGGCATCGCCCGCGTGCTCATCGCGATCGAGCCTGACGACCGGCCCGCGCTGAAGAAGGCCGGCTTCCTCACCCGCGACCCGCGGGTCAAGGAGCGCAAGAAGTACGGGCTCAAGAAGGCCCGCAAGGCGCCGCAGTACTCCAAGCGCTAATCCATCAGTGGGTCAGCTCTTCGGCACAGATGGGGTCCGCGGGCTTGCCAACGGCGACCTGACACCCGAGTTGGCGCTCGCGGTGGCCAGCGCCGCCGCCCGGGTGCTCGTCGCGCACGACGCGTCGCACCGCCCGCTGGCCGTGCTCGGCCGAGACCCGCGCGCGAGTGGCGAGATGCTCGAAGCGGCGGTGGCGGCCGGGCTGGCCTCTGCCGGCGCCGACGTGCTGCGGCTCGGCGTGCTGCCGACCCCCGCGGTCGCGTTCCTGACCGAGTCCTACGGTGCCGACCTCGGCGTGGTGCTGTCCGCGTCGCACAACCCGATGCCCGACAACGGCATCAAGCTGTTCGCGCGCGGCGGGAACAAGCTGCCCGACGACATCGAGGACGAGATCGAGTTGGCGGCCGCCACCGAACCCGACACCCGTCCCATCGGTGCCGCGGTCGGACGGGTTCGCGACGCCGAGGATGCTCTGCAGCGCTATCTGGACCACCTCCTGCGCGCCGTCCCGCAGCCGCTCGACGGGCTGCACGTCGTGGTCGACTGCGCACACGGTGCCGCCGCGGTCGCCGCGCCCGACCTGTACCGGCGGGCCGGCGCGCAGGTCACCTGCATCGCGGCCGACCCGGACGGGCTCAACATCAACGACGGCGTCGGGTCCACGCACATGGCGGGCTTGGTCGCCGCCGTCCGCGAGCACGGTGCCGATCTCGGTATCGCACACGATGGCGACGCGGATCGTTGCCTGGCGGTCGACTCGTCCGGCCAGATCGTCGACGGCGATCAGATCCTGGCGCTTTGCGCGATCGGCATGCACGAGGGCGGCACGCTGCGCGCCGACACCGTCGTGGCCACCGTGATGAGCAATCTCGGGTTCCACCACGCGATGCGTGCCGCCGGCATCAAGGTGATCACCACCGCGGTCGGTGACCGCTACGTGCTCGAGGCGCTGCGTGAGAAGAACCTCAGCCTCGGCGGCGAGCAGAGCGGGCACGTGGTGTTCACCGATTCCGCGACGACGGGCGACGGCCTGCTGACCGCACTGCACGTGATGGCCCGGATGACCGTGACCGGCTCGTCGCTGGCCGCCCTCGCCGAGGTCGTGCGCCGCCTACCGCAGACCCTCGTCAATGTCGCGGTGACCGACCGCGTTGCCGTGGCCGCATCGCCGTCGGTGGCTGCTGCCGTCGACAGCGCGTCGGCCGAACTGGGTGACAGCGGGCGGATCCTGCTGCGCCCGTCGGGCACCGAGCAGCTCGTCCGCGTGATGGTCGAAGCCGGCACTCAACCGCAGGCCGACGCCATCGCTGAGCGGGTCGCCGCCGTCGTCGCCGCGGTCTGACGCTCAGGCCCGCGCGTAGTGGGCGACGCCGTCCTCGATCGTGCGGGTGAGCCAACCGCGTTCGACGAGCACCTCGAGATGAGCCATGGTCTCGTGGATCGCCAGCATCTGGTTGAACATGTCCAGCTCGGCGAAGCGGCGCAATCGGCGCGTCCAGCCCAGGATTGCGGCGACCGCGAATCCGGTGTCGGCACCGCCGGCGACCGCATCGGCAGTCGCAGTCAGGCGCTGTTCGTGGTGAGCGAGCAACTCTTCCACCCGGGCGTGGGTCGACTCGGTGACCGGACCGTGCGCGGGCAGCAGCCGCGCGTCGGGCATGGTGAGCATGAGGCGCAATGACGTGAGGTAGTCGCGCAGCGGTGATTCGGGACGGACGAGTTCGACGCCTATGGACGGCGTGATGTGTGGCAACACGTGATCGCCGGCGAACAGCGAGGCCGCGCCGGGGTCATGGAAGACGACGTGACCGAGCGTGTGCCCGGGCGTAGCGACGACGCGCAGGGTGCGGGTCCGTAGCGCGATGTCGACTCCGTCGCCGAACCACTTGTCGGGGTACTCCCAGTCGGCGAGATCGCGCTCGCCGTCCCATTGCGCGAGCATTTTCGACAGCTCGAGCGCGCCGGCGCGGTGCAGGCTCGCAACGTCGGGATGCACTGTCAGCTCGCGCACGGCGTCCAGCGACGCCTTCTCGCCCTCGCCGAGCCGGACCTCGGCTCCGGTGATCCGGCGCACCGCGATCGCCTGGGTGTAGTGATCGCGATGGATGTGTGTGACAAGGAACTCGCGCACGTCCTTGAGGCGGTAGCCGATTTCGGCCAGCCCGCGTTCGAGCGTCGCGGTGGCATCGGCCATTGCCCACCCGCCGTCGATCATGACCACGCCATCGCCGTCGGAGATCGCGTAGGTATTGACTGCCTTGAGGGCGTCGCCGGGAAGGGGCAGCGGGATGCGATGCACGCCAGGGGCTACCTCGTGCGCGCCGGGTCGCTCCCAGGCATGGCGATCTGCTTCCACCGGTCCACCGTATTGGTCGGCCTCGGCCACGCTGTGAGCGCGGTCAGTCGCGCTGGAACGCCGCAAGGGCTTCCAGGACACTCGGTCACAGTCATGAGCGAACAAACGACCCGTCCCCGTATCCAGCTGTCTCCAACCCAGGTCATTGCCAGCGCGCTCGCCGCGATCACGGCAACTGTCGCCGCGTCCTATCTGGGCGTGGCCGGCACCGTCATCGGGGCCGCGGTGGCCAGCGTGCTGACCGTCGTGGGCAATGCCGTGTACAGCCACTCCATCCAGCGCACCAGCGCTCGGGTGCGCACCGTCGTGCCCGGTGCCGGGCGATTCGCGCCGCGCACCGCGCCGGCCGCGGTTGAGACCGCGCCTGGTCGGTTGCGGCGGCCGGCCTGGACCGTCATGGCTGCTGCTTGCGTCGGCGTGTTCGCCGGCGTGCTCGTCGTGGTCACCGGCGTCGAGCTGGTGGCCGGGCGCCCGCTCACCGATGTCCTGCACGACAAGCAGGGCTCGGGGACGTCCGTGCTCGGCGACAACCACCCCACGCCGCAGACGCCGACGGTGACCATCACTCCCGTCGTCGTGACGAAGACGCCGACGACCACCGTCACCGGCACGCCGGTGACCAAGACGGTGACTCCCACGCACACCACGACGCCCACCAGCGCCACGCCTACTCCGACCCCGACCGACACGCCGAGCGCGCCGCCGTCGGGGTCGTCGAGCGGCTCGGCGACCACGAGTTCGGCCGGATCGAACCGGTAACCTGAGCTCGTGTGCGGCATCGTCGGCTACGTCGGCTCCCGATCCGCCCTGGACGTCGTCGTCGAGGGTCTGCGTCGGCTGGAGTACCGCGGCTACGACTCGGCCGGGGTGGCCATCGTCGGTGACGGTGCCGTCCAGGTGGTCAAGAAGGCCGGCCGGATCGAGAACCTGGACAAGGAACTGGCCAAGCGCCAGCTCACCGGCGGCACCGGCATGGGGCACACTCGCTGGGCCACTCACGGCGCACCCAACGACCTCAACGCGCACCCGCACACCGACTCGTCCGGGCGCATCGCGGTCGTCCACAACGGCATCATCGAGAACTTCGCCGAGCTGCGTGCCGACCTCGAGCGCACCGGCGTCGAGTTCACCAGCGAGACCGACACAGAGAGCGTCGCGCATCTCATCGCGGCCCACCTCGACGAGCACGGCGGCTCGCTCGCCGACGCGCTGCGTGCCACCTGCCGCCGATTGGTCGGCGCATTCACCCTCGTCGTCGTCGACATCGAGCACCCTGACACGGTCGTGGCGGCGCGGCGCAACTCGCCACTTGTCGTCGGGGTAGGCGACGACGAGATGTTCCTCGGCAGCGATGTGGCCGCGTTCATCGAATTCACCCGCGAGGCGGTCGAGCTCGGCCAGGACCAGATCGTCGAGATCACGCGCAGCGGCTACGTGATCACCGATTTCGCCGGCACCGAGGTCGATGGCAAGCACTTCACGATCACCTGGGATCTGGCCGCCGCGGAAAAGGGCGGCTACGAGTACTTCATGCTCAAAGAGATC
>DASRSG010000119.1:0-9204 GCA_035656595.1 Jatrophihabitantaceae bacterium
CTGGACGACTCGCTCGACGTGGTGGGCGTGCACCTGACCGGCGGGATCATCGGCGCGCTGCTCATCGGCTTCGTGGGCACCGACACCTCGCCGCAGGGCAAGGACGGTCTGTTCGTCGACCAGCATGGGCACGGGATGAACGGCATCTTCTACGGCGGCAGCGGCGAACTGCTGTGGCACCAGTTCCTGGGCGTGCTGTTCACCGTCGTGTGGTGTGGGTTCTTCACCACCGTCATCGGTCTGGCGATCAAGCACACGATCGGTTGGCGCATCTCCACCGACGAGGAGGTCGACGGCATCGACTTCGCCCAGCACGGCGAAGCCGCCTACGATTTCGACGGCCGAGCCAGTAGCGCACTGGCCGGGGCCGGCATCGGCATGCACCCCACGCCCGGTCGAGCTACGACTGCGAAGGAGGACGCGCTCGCATGAAGCAGATCACCGCGGTCGTCAAGCCGTTCAAGCTCGACGACGTCAAGGCAGCGCTGGAGGTGCACGGCATCCAGGGGCTCACCGTGAGCGAGGTGCAGGGCTTCGGCCGGCAGCGCGGGCACACCGAGGTCTACCGCGGCGCGGAGTACACCGTCGACTTCGTGCCGAAGGTGCGCATCGACGTCGTCGTCAGCGACCAAGACGCGGACAAGCTCGTCGCTGCGATCGTCGAGGCGGCGCGCACCGGCAAGATCGGCGACGGCAAGGTGTGGGTCACCCCGGTGGAGTCCGTCGTGCGGGTGCGGACGGGGGAGCGCGACGCCGACGCCATCTGAACACCCCACGAAATCGCTCCGCTGCGCTCCGCGATTCCGCGGGGACCCCGCCTCGAGCGGAGTTTCGTGAACCCGTCACTGCGCGAGGTCCGGGCCGCCATCGTCAGCCGGCCCGGCCTCGTCGGCGTCCAGTTGCGCGAGGAGCTGTCCGCGGCCTACGACGCGGGGCTGCAGCAGCTGTTCACCGCCCGCGACAACCTCGCCCTCGTCGCAGTCGGTGGACTCGGCCGGCGCGAGCCGGCGCCCTGCTCGGACCTCGACCTCGTCCTGCTCCACGACGGCAAGATCGACAACCTCACCGAGATCGCCGAAGCGATCTGGTACCCGGTGTGGGACGGCGGCCTGAGCCTGGATCACTCGGTGCGCACCCCGGGCCAGGCGATCGCGGTCGCGAAGGACGACCTGAAGGCGCTGCTCGGGCTGCTCGACATCCGGCATGTCGCCGGCGACGCCGGGCTGACCGGCCGGGTGCGGACCGGGGTGCTCGACGTCTGGCGCGCGACGGCGGCGCGGCGCGTGCCGGAACTGCGCGCGATCTCCGCCGAACGCTGGGCGGTCGCCGGCGAGGGCGCGTTCCTGCTGGAGCCGAACGTCAAGGACTCCCGCGGCGGCCTGCGCGACGGGCAGTCGCTGCGGGCGTTGGCGATGGCGCAGCTCGTCGACTACCCGGCCCGGCCGCGCGCGGCCTACCCGGTGCTGCTGGACGTGCGCGGCGAGCTGCACCGGGTCACCGGGCGGGCCGACGACGTGTTACGACAGCAGGAGCACGATCCGGTCGCGGCCGCGCTCGGCCTTGCCGTCGACGACCGCGATGAGCCGCGCGACGTCCTGCTGCGCAGGGTGAACGAGGCGGCCCGGGTGATCGCGCACAGCTTGGACGTCGCGTGGCGGCGGATCGAGGCGAGCGCCGGCTCTGGCCGCACGCCCCGACGCCGGTTGTTCGGCGCCGCGCGCCCGTCCCTCCAGCGCATCGGACTGGCCCGCGACGTGGTCGCGCACGAGGGCGAAGTGGTGCTGGCCCGCGACGCGGACCCGAGGGCCGACCCCGGGCTGGTGCTGCGGGTCGCCCGGGCGGCCGCGGAGAACGACCTGCCGATCGGGGCGTTCACCCTCGACCGGCTCGCGTCGCAGGCCGCACCGCTGCCGACGCCGTGGCCACCGGAGGTGCGCGACGACTTCCTCGCGGTGCTCGGGACCGGCCAGCCGGCGATCGCGGTGCTCGAGTCGCTCGACGAGGCAGGACTCCTCGTGGCGCTGATCCCGGAGTGGGACGCGGTGCGCTGCCGCGCCCAGCACAATCCGGTGCATCGGTTCACCGTCGACCGGCACCTGCTCGAGACCGCGGCCGCCGCGGCCGAGGACGACAGCGGCGTCGAGCGCCGCGACCTGCTGCTCGTCGGCGCGCTGCTGCACGACATCGGCAAGGGCTACCCGGGTGACCATTCGATCGTCGGCGCCGAGCATGCCCGCAAGATCGCCGCCCGGATGGGCTTCCCCGAACCCGATGTAGAGGTGATCACGGCGCTGACCCGCCACCACCTGTTGTTGCCCGACACCGCGACCCGCCGTGATCTCAACGACCCGATGACGATCACGCTCGTCACCGAGGCGGTTGCTGGCGACGCCGAGGTCGTCGGGCTGCTGCATGCCCTCGCCATCGCCGATGCCGCGGCCACCGGACCCGCGGCGTGGAGCGAGTGGAAAGCCGGTCTGATCGCCGAACTGGTGGCGCGCAGCCGGGCGGTGCTCGGCGGCGCTGAGCTGCCTGGACCGCCGCCGCTGGATGCCGAGCGGCGCGAGCTTGCCGAGGCCGGCCGGCTCGCGGTGGTCGTGCGCGACCGTGAGGTGGTCGTGGCGGCACCGGACGCGGTGGGCGTGCTGTACCGAACCGTCGGCGTGCTCGCGCTGCACCTGCTCGACATCAGGCAGGCGTCCATCCGGACCTATTGCGGCATGGCCGTCAACTCCTTCGTGATCGAGCCGCGCTTCGGCCGCGTTCCTGACCCGGCGCTGCTGCGCGCCGAGCTGGCCCGTGCGCTGGCCGGTGAGGTGCCGCTGGCCGAGCGGCTGCGCGAAAAGGAACGCGCCTACGCCGAGCGCACGCGCAACCGGCCGCCCACGATCACCTGGTTCGACGAGCAGGCCACCGACGCGACCGTGCTCGAGATCCGCACCGAGGACAGCATCGGGCTGCTCACCCGCATCACCGCGGCCCTCGAACGTGCCCAGCTGGACGTGCGCACCGCCCAGCTCGCCACGCTCGGCCACTCGGTCACCGCGGCGTTCTACCTCACCGACCGGCGCGGGGCCCGCCTGCGTCCCGAACAGCGCGCCGATGTCGAACTCGAGCTGCGCCGCATCTGACCCAGCTTTGCCCCGCGTATCCACGCTGGCAGCGCCGGGCAGCGCGCCCACCCGGGGCAAAGTGGGCCTGCGGCGGCGGGTGGAGATTGGTCACACCCGTCAGATTCGGGACGGACGTAACCTGCCGGTAACCTAGGACGCGCTGATACGGGCCGACGACGTCCCGGGTACCCCCGAAAGCCCACACGTCGCGACCAGGGAGAGTTGTTGCCTACTCCGTTCTCCGCCGTGCCCGCAGCCGCTGGGCTGTATGACCCGGACTTCGAGCGGGACGCCTGTGGCGTCGCCTTTCTCGCCGACCTCTCGGGACGGCCGTCACACGCGATCGTGACGCAGGCGCTGAGCGCCCTGCACAACCTCGATCACCGTGGCGCGGCCGGTGCGGAAACCTCGTCCGGCGACGGCGCCGGGCTCACCGTGCAGCTGCCGGACGAGTTCCTGCGGGCGGTCGTCGACTTCGAGCTGCCGGCACTCGGTGGCTACCTCTCGGGCATCGCGTTCCTGCCTACCGACGACGACCGCCGTGCGGCGACCGTCGAGCTGTTCGAGACCGTGGCAGCCGAAGAGGGCCTGGTCGTGCTCGGCTGGCGCGACGTGCCGATCAGCGATGTCGAGATCGGGCCGACCGCGCGCGCGGTGATGCCGCGGTTCGGCCAGGTCTTCCTGCGTGGCGAGCAGGACGAGACGGGGCTCGCGCTGGAGCGCCTGGCGTTCTGCGCGCGCCGGGTGGCCGAACGGCGCGCACGCGAGCAGGAGCTTGCCCTGTATTTCCCGTCGCTGTCGGCCCGCACCATCGTCTACAAGGGCATGCTCACGACCGACCAGCTCGGCGACTTCTTCCTCGACCTGGCCGACGAGCGATTCACCAGCGCGATCGGCCTCGTGCACAGCCGGTTCTCGACCAACACGTTCCCGTCCTGGCCGCTGGCGCATCCGTTCCGCTACATCGCCCACAACGGCGAGTTCAACACCATCCGCGGCAACCGCAACTGGATGCGTACCCGCGAGAACCTGCTCGAGTCCGACCTCATCCCCGGCGACCTGGGCCGGCTCTTCCCGATCTGCACGCCGGGCGCGTCCGACTCGGCTACCTTCGACGAGGCGCTCGAACTGCTCCACCTCGGTGGCCGCAGCCTGCCGCACGCGGTGCTGATGATGATCCCGGAGGCGTGGGAGAACCACCCGTCGATGGATCCCAAGCGGCGCGCGTTCTACCAGTTCCACGCGTCGATGATCGAGGCGTGGGACGGACCGGCCTGCGTGTCCTTCACCGACGGCACCGTCATCGGCGCCGTCCTCGACCGCAACGGGCTGCGCCCGGGGCGGTGGTGGCAGACGAAGGACGGCCTGGTGGTGCTGGGCAGCGAGGCCGGCGTGCTCGACATCGCGGCGTCCGACATCGTGGCCAAGGGCCGCCTGCAGCCGGGCCGGATGTTCCTTGTCGACACCGAGCGCGGCGAGATCCGCTCCGACGACGACGTGAAGACCGACCTGGCCGACGAATACCCCTACGACGAGTGGCTGCATGCGGGGCTGATCAACCTCGAGGATCTGCCCGAACGCGACCATGTCGTGTTCAGCCACGAGTCGGTGACTCGCCGCCAGCAGATCTTCGGCTACACCGAGGAGGAGTTGCGCATCCTGCTCGCACCGATGGCGACCGGCGCGATCGAGCCGCTCGGTTCGATGGGGACGGACACTCCGCTCGCGGCGCTGTCGAAGCGTCCCCGGCTGCTGTTCGACTACTTCACCGAGCTGTTCGCGCAGGTGACCAACCCGCCCCTCGATGCGATCCGCGAAGAGATGGTGACGTCACTGGCGGGGGCGATCGGACCCGAGCAGAACCTGCTCTCGCCGAACCCGGCGTCGTGCCGACACATCGTCGTCCCGCGTCCGGTGATCGACAACGACGAGCTGGCCAAGATCTGGCACGTCAACGCCGACGGCGACCTGCCCGGTTTTCAGTGCGCACTGATCGACGGTCGCTATCGAGTCTTCGGTGGCGGCGAGGCGCTGGCCGCCGCGATCGAGCGGGTGCGGCGCGAGTGCTCGCGCGCGATCGAGGGCGGCGCGCGCATCCTGATCCTGTCCGATCGCAACTGCGACGCCGACCATGCGCCGATCCCGGCGCTGCTGCTGACGTCGGCGGTGCACCAGCACCTCGTCCGCACTGGGCAGCGCACCCAGGTCGGCCTCGTCGTCGAGACGGGCGAGGCGCGCGAGGTGCACCACGTCGCGCTGCTGGTCGGCTACGGCGCCGCGGCAGTCAACCCCTACCTCGCGTTCGAGTCGATCGAGGATCTGGTCACGTCCGGGGCGATCCGTGGTGTGTCGCGCGAGCAGGCGCAGACCAACTACATCAAGGCGCTGAGCAAGGGCGTGCTGAAGGTGATGTCCAAGATGGGCATATCGACGATCGCGTCCTACACCGGTGCACAGGTCTTCGAGGCGTTCGGGCTCGCCCAGCCGCTCGTCGACGAGTACTTCGGCGGCACGCCGTCGCGGCTCGGTGGCGTCGGGCTCGACATCATCGCCGAAGAGGCCGGGGCGCGACACGCGATGGCGTACCCGCTCGTCCCGACCGCAAAGGCGCACCGGCGTCTGGACGTCGGTGGCGAGTACCAGTGGCGACGCGAGGGCGAGCTGCACCTGTTCAACCCGGAGACGGTGTTCCTGCTGCAGCATGCGACCCGGCAGCGGCGCTACGAGGTGTTCCGCGAGTACACCGAGAAGGTCGAGGCGCTCAACCGCGAGGGCGGCACGCTGCGCGGCCTGCTGGAGTTCGCGTCCGATCGTCCGGCTGTGCCTCTTGATGAGGTCGAGCCGGTATCGGCGATCGTGCGCCGCTTCGCGACGGGTGCGATGTCGTACGGGTCGATCTCGGCCGAGGCGCACGAGACGCTCGCGATCGCGATGAACCGGCTCGGCGGCAAGTCCAACTGCGGTGAGGGTGGTGAGGACGCGGCGCGGTTCACGCCCGACGCCAACGGTGACCTGCGCCGGTCGGCGGTCAAGCAAGTCGCGTCCGGACGCTTCGGCGTGACCAGCCACTACCTGGTCAACGCCGACGACATCCAGATCAAGGTGGCGCAGGGCGCCAAGCCGGGCGAGGGCGGCCAGCTACCCGGCTACAAGGTCTATCCGTGGATCGCGCGCACCCGGCACTCGACGCCGGGGGTGGGCCTGATCTCGCCGCCGCCGCATCACGACATCTACTCGATCGAGGATCTCGCCCAACTGATCCACGACCTGAAGAACGCGAACGCGCAGGCGCGGGTGCACGTCAAGCTCGTCTCCGAGGCGGGCGTGGGGACGGTCGCCGCAGGGGTGTCGAAGGCGCATGCCGACGTCGTGCTGATCTCGGGCCATGACGGTGGCACCGGCGCTGCGCCGCTGACCTCGCTCAAGCATGCCGGCCTGCCGTGGGAACTCGGGCTCGCCGACACCCAGCAGACGTTGCTGCTCAACGGCTTGCGGGACCGGATCACCGTCCAGGTCGACGGTGCGATGAAGACCGGGCGCGACGTCGTGGTCGCCGCGCTGCTCGGTGCTGAGGAGTACGGCTTTGCCACGGCGCCGCTGATCGTGTCCGGGTGCGTGATGATGCGCGTGTGCCATCTCGACACGTGCCCCGTCGGTGTAGCCACGCAGAACCCGGTGCTGCGCGAGCGGTTCCCGGGCAAGCCCGAATTCGTGGTGACGTTCTTCGAGTACATCGCCGAGCAGGTGCGCGAGATTCTCGCCTCGCTCGGGTTCCGGTCGCTGGACGAGGCGATCGGCCAGGTGTCCGCGCTGGACACGGCGAAGGCGATCCAGCACTGGAAGGCCGACGGGCTCGACCTGTCCGCGATCCTCGCCGTTCCGCAGACCCCGTACAGCACTGATCTGCGAAAGACCCGCGAACAGGACCACGGGCTCGATGCGGCACTCGACAACACGTTGATCCAGCTGTGCGAGGGCGCGTTGCTCGACGCGTCGCCGGTGCGGCTGGAGTTGCCCGTACGCAACGTGAACCGGACGGTCGGCACGATGCTCGGCTCGCTGGTCACCCGGCGCTTTGGTGCTGATGGGCTGCCCGACGGCACGATCGACATCACCTTCCGCGGCTCGGCCGGGCAGTCGTTCGGTGCGTTCGTCCCGCGCGGCATTACGTTGCGGCTGTTCGGCGACGCCAACGACTACGTCGGCAAGGGGCTGTCCGGCGGCATCCTGTCCGTCCGTCCCGACGAGAGCGCGCCGTTCGCCGCCGAGCAGAACGTGATCGGCGGGAACGTCATTGCGTACGGAGCCACCAGCGGCGAGATCTACCTGCGCGGCGTGGTGGGCGAGCGGTTCTGCGTGCGCAACTCCGGCGCGACCGTGGTGGCCGAGGGCACCGGTGATCATGGGCTCGAGTACATGACCGGGGGCGTCGCGGTGATCCTCGGGCCGGTCGGGCGCAACCTCGGCGCCGGCATGTCGGGCGGCTACGCGTTCGTCCTCGATCTCGACGAGTCGATCGTCAACGGTGACATGGTCGACGTGTCGGCGGTGCCGTCCGAGCAGGCGTCGACGCTGTACGACATCGTGACCGCTCATGGCGCGTACACAGACTCGGCCGTCGCCGCCCGGCTGCTCGCCGATTGGCCGGCGGCGTTGGCACGCTTCCGGATCGTGATCCCACGCGACTTCCAACGCGTTCTCGACGCAACCGCGCAAGCCAGAGCAAACGGCGAAGACGTAGACGCAGCGGTAATGGCCGCCGCCAAGGTCTGACAGTGGTCAGTTGCGGGCATCAGTGGTCAGTCACAACTGACCACTGAAAGCTCAAACTGACCACTGTCGGCTGTTTGGGGGCGGATAGGCTTACCCCGTGACGCGTCGCGCCAAGATCGTTTGCACGCTGGGTCCTGCCACGGACACTCCGGAGCGTTGTCGCGCGCTCATCGAGGCCGGGATGGATGTCGCTCGCCTCAACTTCAGCCACGGCGTTCACAGCGACCATGGCCGGCGCTTTCACGAGGTGCGCCAGGCCGCTGACGCCGCGGGACGCAACGTTGCGGTACTGGCCGACTTGCAGGGGCCGAAGATCCGCCTCGGCCGCTTCGCCGAGGGTCCGGTCGAATGGGCAACCGGCGAGCGGATCCGTATAACGGTTGAGGACGTCGAAGGCACCCACGATCGCGTCTCGACCACGTACAAGGAACTCGCCGACGACGTCCGTCCCGGCGACCGGCTACTCGTCGACGACGGCAACGTTGCGCTGGTGGCCGTCGAGATCGAGAACGGCACCGACGTCGTCTGCGACGTGACCGAAGGCGGCATGGTCAGCAACAACAAGGGCCTGTCCCTGCCCGGCGTTGCAGTCAGCGTCCCGGCGATGTCAGAGAAGGACGCCGAGGATCTCGAGTTCGCGCTACGGCTCGGCGTCGACTTCATCGCGCTCTCGTTCGTGCGCGCGCCCGAGGACGTCAAGCTGGTGCACCGCGTGATGGACGACGTGGGTATCCGGCGCCCCGTCATCGCGAAGATCGAGAAGCCCGAAGCGGTCGAGCGGCTCGAAGAGATCGTGCTCGCCTTCGACGGCGTGATGGTGGCGCGTGGCGACCTTGGCGTCGAGATGCCGCTCGAGGCCGTCCCGGTCGTGCAGAAGCGAGCCGTGCAGGTGTGCCGTGACAATGCCAAACCGGTGATCGTCGCGACTCAGATGCTCGAGTCGATGATCACGCACTCACGGCCAACGCGGGCCGAGGCGTCCGACGTCGCGAACGCGGTGATCGACGGTGCCGACGCGGTGATGCTGTCCGGCGAGACGAGCGTCGGCAAATACCCCGTGCAGTCGGTGGCCACGATGAGCCGGATCATCACATCGGTCGAGGCATCCGGGACCCAGGTGCGCGGTCTGCAGCACAACCCGCGCACCTCCAGCGGCGCGATCGTCAAGGCGGCGAAGGACATCGGCGATGCGCTCGGCGCGGTTGCGCTGGTTGCGTTCACCCAGACCGGTGACACCGCCCGCCGATTGTCGCGGTTGCAGCCGATCCAACGGATCCTTGTCTTCACCCCGGACGAGCGGGTACAACGTCAGCTCGCG
>DASRSG010000120.1:0-5790 GCA_035656595.1 Jatrophihabitantaceae bacterium
GAGTGGTCGAGTACAACGACGCCGCGGCACTCGAGCGTGAGCTGTCCTATGGCGACGTCGCGTGCGTGCTGATGGAACCGGCGCTGACCAATGTCGGCATCGTGCTGCCCGAGCCCGGTTACCTCGACGCGGTGCGCCGGCTGACCGAGGCGACCGGCACGCTGCTGATCAACGACGAGACGCACACGATGTCGGCTGGTCCGGGCGGGGCGACGCAGGCCTGGTCGCTGACGCCGGACATCCTGACCATCGGCAAGGCCATCGGCGGCGGGATCCCCTGCGGCGCCTACGGGTTGTCGGCCGAGCTCGCGGCCCGCCTCGAGGCGATGCCCGATCTCGACCTGATCGACATGGGTGGCGTCGGTGGCACGCTGGCCGGCAATGCGGTGTCGCTCGCGGCGATGCGGGCGACCCTGTCCGATGTGCTCACCGACGATGCGTGGGCGCCGATGATCGAGCTCGCCGATCGCTTCGCCGACGCGGTCGACGCCGTGATCGACGAGCGTGGGCTGCCGTGGTCGGTGAGCCGGCTCGGTGCGCGCGTCGAGTACCGCTTCTGCAGCCCGGCGCCGCGCACCGGCGGCGAGTCGGCCGCAGCCAACGACGCGGAGCTCGAGGACTATCTGCACACGTATCTGGCCAACCGCGGCGTGCTGCTTACGCCATTCCACAACATGGCGCTGATGTCGCCGGCAACCACTGCCGCCGACATCGACCGGCACAGCGAAGTGTTCGCCGCCGCGGTCGCCGACCTCGTCGCCTGACACTTCTCCCCGCCCGCGACCGGTTCGGGGCCACCAAACCGGCCGCCAGCGGGGAAGAGTCAGCCGCGACGCTGACGTTTTCCCCGCCCGCGACCGGTTCGGGGCCACGAAACCGGCCGCCAGCGGGGAAAGCCCGAGGTGGACGCCGGGGTCAGCCTTCGGTGACGTACGGGCTGGACGCGACCGCGGTGCCGTCGGGCAGCGCGGTGATCTCGAAATCGGCGAAGGCGTTCGGCGCGACGCGTTGCAGCTCGCGCAGGCACGCGAGCGCCAGGGCGCGGATCTCGACGTCAGCGTGCTCCGAGGCACGCATCGCGACGAAATGCCGCCACGCGCGGTAGTTGCCGGTGACGACGATGCGCGTCTCGGTCGCGTTGGGCAGCACCGAACGCGCCGCCTGGCGCGCCTGCTTGCGGCGCAGCGTCGCCGAACTGCCCTCGCCGGCGAAACGCTCTTCCAGCCCGGCAAGCAGTTCGCGGTAGGCCGCCAACGACGCCGCGGTGGCCTCGACGAAGCGCGCGTGCAGTTCCGGGTCGGTCGCGACCACGTCGGGCTCGACCATGTCCGCCTCGCCCGACGGCGCGTACCGCTGCGAGAGCTGCGAGTAGCTGAAATGCCGATGCCGGATCAGCTCGTGAGTGAGCGAGCGCGACACGCCGCGCAGGTACACGGTCACGTTCGCGTGCTCGAGGACGGACAGATGGCCCACTTCCAGGATGTGCCGCAGGTAGCCGGCATTGGTCGCGGTAGTCGGATTCGGCTTGTGCCACGACTCGTAACACGCCCGGCCGGCGAACTCGGCGAGCGCTTCGCCGCCGGTGGCATCGGTGTCCCAGTCGACGTCGGGCGGCGGGTCGAAATGCGTCCAGGCGATGACCTGCACACTCAGCGGCATAGCCTGACGCTAGCGCCGACGCCAACAAGACGTTGTAATGACATCACTTTGATGTCATAGTGGCGTCATGCAACTCCAGCCCTACGTGTCTCAGGTGCAGACACACCTCAATGCCGCCGCCGCGCTGGGCGACGACCGCACCCGCCAGACCGCCGATGCGCTGGCCGCGGCGGCCGAACCGGCGATGCGCCTGGCGATCCTGGCCGCCGTGACCGCCGCGGCCGACGACATCACCGCCGCCCTGCTCGACTCCCCCGGCGCGCCGGCCGTCTCCGTCCGGATCGACGGCGACGATTTGCGGGTCGAGGTCCGCTCTGCCGAGTCCGCACCGGAGCCGCCCGCGGTGGCACCGGAGGATGCCGATGCCAGCGCGCGCATCTCCTTGCGCCTGTCCGAATCGCTCAAGGCCGACATCGAGGCCGCGGCGCGCACCGACGCTATCTCGGTGAACACCTGGCTGGTGCGGGTCGCCGCGCGCGCCTTGCTGCACTCCGCGCACGGCCGGCCCGCCTCAGGCGGCAACCGCAATTTCGGCTGGGAGAGCACCGGCCGCGGCGGCAACGCCCATCACGTCACCGGCTGGATCAACGGCTGACCAAGCATCTTCATCTTCGAATTCGAGGGAGCACTTCCATGGCAGAGGCTTACACGGCCTTCCCGCTCACAGGTCGCATCAACCTGCTCGTGCGGCTCGGGCACGGCTCGGTGACGGTGACCGCGCGCGATGACATCGACGAGGCCACCGTGCGGCTCACGCCGCGCGACCGGCGCAGCGAACTGCTCGAGCGCACGGCCGTCGAGATGCGCGGGCCGACGCTGGCCGTGATGGCGCCCCGCCAGGGCGGTATCGCCGACGCGCTCGTCGGCTGGCGGCGCGATCGCGACCGGATCGATGCCGAGATCGTCGTCCCGTCCGGAACCGCTACGAAGATCACCACTGCCAGCGCGGACATCATCGTCAAGGGACGGATCGGCGGCGCCGACCTGGTCACCGGTTCGGCCACGATCGAGGTCGACACCGTCGACGGCGACCTGCGGCTTCGCTACGGGAGTGCCACCAGCTCGGTGCAGCGCGTCACTGGTTCGGCCACGGTGCGCTCCGGAGCAGGCAACGCGTCGTTCGGCGAGGTGGTCGGAGTGCTGCAGGCCGGGTTCGGCAGCGGCGATCTCGCGGTCGACGTGGCCTACGGTGGCGTGCGGTCGCGTGCTGGTTCTGGCGACGCGCACATCGGCGTCGTCCACGGCGATGTCGACCTCGCGGCCGGCTCCGGCGGCGTGAGCATCGGTCTGCCCGCTGGCATCTCTGCCCGGCTGGAAGTCACCACCGGATCGGGACGAGTGCAATCGGAACTGCCGATCGAACAGACCACCGCGAACACCGGCAAGTCGATCACCATCAAGGCGCGTACCGGCAGCGGCGATGTCCGGCTGTTCCGAGCGGCTTAGCAGCGACCTGAAGGCGACGATCATGCTCCTTGCACGCGCACTCCGGCTCGGCACAATGCCGCGGTCAGGTGATCAACTCCCCAGCCAGCCGGGCATACCGGCCACCGCGCGCCAGCAATTCCTCGTGCCGGCCACGTTCGACGATGCGCCCCTTGTCAAGCACGACGATCTGCTCGGCACGACGAACGGTCGAGAGCCGGTGCGCGATGGCGATCGTGGTGCGTCCGGCAGCCAGTTCGTCCAGAGCAGCCTGGACGGCCCGCTCGGTCTCGGTGTCGAGCGCGCTGGTCGCCTCGTCGAGGATCAGAATCCGCGGGTTGCGCAGCAGCATGCGCGCGATGGCGAGCCGCTGGCGCTCGCCGCCGGAGAACCGGTAGCCACGCGCACCGACGACCGTGTCGTACCCGTCCGGCAGCGCGCGAACGACACCGTCGACACGGGCCGCGCGGACGGCAGCATCGAGCTGAGCGTCGGTTGCATCGGGCGCGGCGAAGCGCAGGTTCGCCCCGAGCGTGTCGTGGAACAGGTAGGTCTCTTGCGTGACGAGCCCGATGGCCTCGGACATGGAGTCGAGGGTGAGGGTGCGGACGTCGTGCCCGTCGATGCGCACGGCGCCTTCGTCGACGTCATAGAGGCGAGCGACGAGATAGGCGAGCGTGGTCTTGCCCGCCCCCGTCTCGCCGACGATCGCCGTAGTGCTGCCGGGCGGTACGACCATGTCGATGTCGCGAAGCGTCCACGCTCCGTCGGCGTCGTAGCGGAACGCCACGCCGTCCAGGCGCACTTCGCCACGCACCTCGTCTAACCGGCGCGCATCCGGGCGCTGGGCAACGTCGACCGGCAAATCGAGCACCTCGAAGATGCGCACGAACAAGGCGATCGACGTCGAAACCTGCACGCCGATGCTCTGCAACGCGGTCGTCGGGCCAACCAACCGGTTCAGCATGCTGGTGAACGCCACAGCGGTACCGATCGAGATCGGTGCCGCACCGTGTGACAGGGCCAAGCCGGCGATCCAGTACACGATCGCGGGAACCATGGTCAGCGCCGCGCGCCGGCTCGACAGCATCCATCTGCCGGACATCGCTGAGGCAAGCTCGTTGTTGGCGAGTTCCTGCGATTCCGCCGTGAACCGTGCGGTGAGCTCGCGCTCTCGGCCCAGGGTCTTGGTCAGCATCACGCCCGCCACTGACAGCGACTCTTCGACAAGCCCGGTGATGCCGGCCAGGCGCTTTTGCCGGCTGCGCGTCAGGCCGCGCCGCCTGCGTCCCAGTCGCAGCGAGAACATCAGAAACGCCGGGACGACGAGCAGGCAGACCAGCGCAAGCTTCCATTCCATGATCAGTGCCGCGACCCCGACCGTGACTGCGGAGAAAACGTTCTGCACGATCGACGAGGCCGTGGAGCTCACGACGTTGTCGACGCCACCGACATCGTTCGCAATGCGCGACTGCAACTCACCCGCGCGCGCTTTGGTGAAGAAGCGCAGCGACATCCGCTGCAGGTGGGTGTACACGCCGACCCGCAGATCATGCATCACCCGCTGACCGATCAGATTCGCCAGCCAGGTGCACACGACCCCTAGCGCGGCCGCAACACCGGCGGCCACCAGCATTCCGCCGGCGAACCAGCTGACCAGCACCGCACTGCGCTCGGGCAGCGCGCGATCGATGATCTCGCGCATCAGGAACGGCGACGCGACGTTCGCGAGGGCCTGCGCTGCCGACACACCGACAAGGGCAAGCACCTGCCAGCGGTACGCGCCGAACAGTCCGGCGATGCGCCGCAGCGGCACCGAGTCGGGCGCATCCGCCTGCAGCTCCGCCTTTTCCAGCACAATCGTCATGCGGCCTCCTTCGCCGGCCGCCTGACAGGTGCTGCCCTTATTGATGACCTCGCAAGCTCGGTCATGCCTCCACCACCGCCACGTCGGAGTCGAACGCGGCAAGGCGAAGCATGAAGTCTGCCGACTGCGCGAGCAGCGCGCGTTCGCCCTCGGTCAACACCGCGGCCATCGCGCGCGCCAACCACCGGTCGCGCGGTGCCATCTCGGCGTTGATCGCGCTCCGTCCGGCGCTGGTGGCACCGAGTAAAGCCTGCCGCCCGTCGGAGGGGTCGGCCATTCGCCGCACGTAGCCGGCCGATTCGAGCGCAGCGAACGTTCTGGTCAGCGACTGTGGCAGCATCCGCAACTGCTCGGCTACCTCGCCTGGAGTGATCGGGCCCTGCGTGACGATCCGGCCGAGCACGGCCGTCTGATTGAGGCTCAGTTCGCCAGCGCGCTCGACACGGGCACGGGCAGCTAGCGCAGTGGCCGCCCTGCGGATGGTCCGAGCTTGATCTCGCTGTGTCGCGGTAGTACGCATGTGCTGACAATATCGTCAGCGTCTACTTACTAACTGCCTTCGCCAGATCCGGTGCGAGGTCACCCCGCGGCATGACGACGACATCGTCTAGGCCAAGCCACCGCGCAGTGATCGCCAGCTCGTCGGCCAGCTCGCTGGCGACGTAGTGCGGGTCGAAGCCGTCTTCGAGATGAGCCGCCTGTACCCGAAGCACGCCGGCCTGGCGGTCTGACTTCAGGTCGACCCGGCCGACCAATTCGTCGCCGAGCAGGAACGGCAGCACGTAGTAGCCGTAGATGCGTTTGGCAGCCGGCGTGTAGATCTCGATGCGGTAGCGCAG
>DASRSG010000121.1:0-8406 GCA_035656595.1 Jatrophihabitantaceae bacterium
GGCGACCGTGACGCAGACCGCGAATGTCATCGGCACTGCCCAGTACCTCTCACCCGAGCAGGCCCGCGGTGAATCCGTCGACGCGCGCTCCGATGTCTACTCGACCGGCTGCCTGCTCTACGAACTGGTCACCGGAGTGCCGCCGTTCCAGGGTGATTCGCCGGTTGCTGTTGCCTATCAGCACGTGCGCGAGGCTGCCACCGCGCCGTCGTCGCGCGTGCCAGGGCTGCCGCCCGCGCTCGATTCGATCGTGATGAAGGCGCTCGCCAAGAACCCGCAGAACCGTTATCAGAGCGCGGGCGAGATGCGCAGCGATCTCCAGCGCGCATTGGCGAATCAGCCTGTCTCGGCCGAATCGGTGATGACCGATGCCGAACGCACCCAATTCATCGCGCGCACGCCGCCGCCACCGGTCATCCTGCCGCGGCGCGACGAACGGATCGACGAACCCGAACACGACCGGCGCAACGCCGTCATCTGGGTGTCGATCGTCGTTGCACTGTTACTCGTGGTGGGCGCCGGCGCCTTCTTCATCTGGAAGCTGGGCAACTCGAACAAGGCGACCCCGCAGGTCACCGTGCCGAGCCTGGTCGGGCTGAGCCCAGCCGCAGCCAACACGAAGCTGCACAACCCGGCGGACTGCGATACGACCAATACCTGCAAGGTGTACCTGCAGCCGAGCCAGGATTCGCCGACCACGCCGGGTCCCTGCGACGACGGTTCGACACCGAAGAAGGACGGCGGCATCTGCAAGGTGCTGCAGGGCAGCACCACTGTCAGCGCGAATACGACGGTCGACGAGGGCTCGACGATCCTCTACGAGCTGTACAAGAAGGCGACGGTGCTGGTGCCGTACGTGATCGGCGACTCGTTCAGCGAAGCCGAACGGACTCTGCGGAACGCGAACCTGCAGATCAAGCAGGGCAAGCCGATGAACACGTTCGGCCAGCCCAAGGGCGCGGTTGTGCGGCAGGATCCCAAGAACAATCACACGGTGTCGCCCGGTTCCACGGTGACCGTGCGGCTGTCGACCGGCCAAAAGAAGCTGCCCGACGTCACCACGATGAAATCCGATGACGCGAAGACCAGGCTCAACCAGCTGGGCTTCACGCAGGTCGACAACACGACGAGCAAGCGCAAGACCGCCGATCCGTCCAAGGACGGCCTGGTGGCGGCGATGGATCCGAGCCCGAACATTGCCTATCCCAAAGACACCAAGATCACGTTGACGATCTACCACTACGTGAAGCCGGCGCCGACCTGTGATCCGAACAAGACTCCGACGCCTACCGGGTCACCATCGGGCACACCGTCGGGCAGCCTGCTTCCGCCGAGCATCACGCCGACGATCACTCCTCCGTCAGCGACCAGCACGAACACGCTGCCGCCGTGCACGCAGTAGTGGCGCGGATGCCTAGCTGAGCGGAAGGGTGACCACTGCCTGCAGGCCGGACGCGTCGTCGGGGCGGCCGACAAGCTCGACCGCGCCGTTGTGCGCGCGTACCAGATCGCGCACGATCGGCAGGCCGAGACCGGTGCCGCCCAGATCGCGTGAGCGCGAGGTCTCCGCGCGGTAGAAGCGGTCGAACACCCGGTCGCGCTCGGACTCGGGCAGGCCCGGCCCGTCGTCGGTCACCGTCAGCCGCGCCACTGCGGTGCCGCCGGCCTCGTCACGGCCGACGCGGACCTCGACACCGGTCTGGGCGTACCGCACCGCGTTGTCGACGAGGTTCACCACGACGCGATGCAGCCCGTCGCGGTCGCCGAACACCGTCACCTCGTCGGAGTCGGGATCGAGCGTGACGGCAACCCGAGCGCGGTTGTAGCCGGCAACGATCGAGTCGACCAGCTCGGTGAGCTCGACCGGTTCGTGCGCCGCGGGTCCCCCGGTCTCGTCCTGGCGGGCCAGCGCCAGCAGATCCTTGACGAGGCGATCGAGTCGTCCCACGTCGATGAGCACATCGTCAATCAGGCCCGGCCAGTCCCCGTCGGGACCCATCCGTTGCGCGACCTCGAGCTGCACCTGCAGCGACGCGAGGGGCGAGCGCAACTCGTGCGCCGCGTCACCGACGAACGTGCGTTGGCGTGACGTGGCGCGCTCGATGCGATCGAGCATTGCGTTGAGGGTGATCGCCAGCCGCTGGATCTCGTCCTGGGCGATCGGGACGGGCAGTCGTTGGCCGTCCAACCCGGCTGCGGTGACGTCGGCAGCGCCGTGGCGCAGCGCAGCTACCGACCGCAGCGTGAGCGCGACGACGAAGTACGTCGACAAGCCCAGCAGCAGCACCGCGATCGGTGCGCCGATCAGCGCCGCCCGGGTCAGCACGCGCACGCTGTCATCGACGCGCGACAGGTCGGTCAGGACGACGACGGTGAGGTTGTCGGCCGGCCTTGCCAGCGCCCGCGACCGGTCTCCGGTGAACGGGTCGATGATGTTGAGTCGCGCGCCGGCGCGGGCGCGGGCCAGCTCGGCCGGGCGAAGTGCCGGCGTCACCCGATCGGCTCCGGGCGAGGCGTCCACCACGTGGTCGGACGCGTCGACCACCTGCACGGCGGTCACGCCGCCGGTCGTCGGGTACACCGTGTTGTTCGGGACGTCGGGCTGCTTGCGGATCTGTTCGGCGATGTCGTTCGCGGTCTTCTGCGCCGTCGCGTCGAGCACCCGCACGAGCGCGTAGCGCTGCAGGACGATCAGCAGCACCGCGCCGGTCGCGACCGCGAGCGCGAACAGCGCGGTGGCGAGCAGCGTGATCCGGGCACGCAGCGACTGCCGCGCCCAGTACCGTCCCGGCCAGGCGAACACGCCCCACCGGGACATGCCGGGCCCGTCAGCTCGCGTCGGAGCGGCCGCCGTCCGGGGTCAGCCGGTAGCCGGCGCCGCGAACGGTCTGCACGCTCTGCCGGTTGAACGGGGTGTCGATCTTGCGACGCAGGTATCCGACGTAGACCTCGACGACGTTGGCGTCGCCCTCGTAGTTCGCGTCCCAGACGTGATGCAGGATGTCGGCCTTGCTCACCGCGTCGCCCGCGCGCCGCATCAGGAACTCGAGCAGCGAGAACTCGCGCGGCGTCAGGTCGATGGCGGCGTCGCCGCGCTTGACGGTGTGTGCTGCCGGGTCGAGGACGAGGTCGTCGACGGTGAGCGAGGCCGGCCGCGGCTTGACCCCGCGACGGAGCAGGGCCCGCAGCCGGGCCAGCAGTACCACGAACGAGAACGGCTTGGTCAGGTAGTCGTCGGCGCCGAGATCGAGCGCGTCGGCCTCGTCGTACTCGCCGTCCTTGGCGGTCAGCATCAGGATCGGCACCCAGTTCTCGGCGCCGCGCAGGCGCTCGATGATCCGGTAGCCGGACAGCCCGGGCAGCATGATGTCGAGGATGACCGCGTCGTAGGTCGTCTCTTGCGCCGCATGCAGGCCGTCCGGGCCGGTGTGCGCGACATCGACGGTGAACCCCTCGTTCGACAGGCCGCGCTGCAGGGCTGAAGCCAGCCGCGCCTCGTCCTCAACGATCAGTAGCCGCACGGAATCTCCTTCGTCGGACTGTGCTCAGCCTGCCACCCTCGTCCAGTCCAGGATGTGGGTGCGCTCAGCGCGATCACAGTGCCGGCTTCCCATCCTGGGTGCAGTGAAGACGCCAGGCATCGTGCGACGCCACCCCGAATTGCGATGGTTGGTGTCCATTGCCCTTATCGTGGCAGCCGGCGTGCTGGTTTCCACGTCTGTCTCCGGCGTGTTCCGTGCGGACTCCGCCTTGCCGGTGACAAGCCCGGCGCAATTGGTGGACGAGCTGCGCACCCCGCACGTCGGCGGCTATTCCGGCACGATCGACGCGCAGGTGGATCTGGGCCTGCCGCGGCAGATCAGCGCGGCCCTTGCGGTTGCCGCTCCCGCCGGAACGTTGCTGCGCGGGTCGCACCGGCTGCGCTACTGGTACGGCGACGCCGATCACCAGCGCGTCGCGGTCGTGAGTGACACCAGCGAGCAGGACACGTTCCGCAACGCGACGCAGCTGTGGCAGTGGGACACCGCAACCGGGATTGCCCGGCACAGCCCGGTGCCCGCCGACGTCGACGGTGCGCTGCCGCTGGCCCTTCAGTCGGCCACTGCGCTTGCCCCGCCGGAGCTGGCTGTGCAGCTGATCAACGCGGTGGGCAAGACCAGCGACATGGCATTGCGCAGCGGCGATCCGGTGGCCGGGCGACCCATCTATCAGCTCGTGCTTTCACCTGACACCTCGGCGTCACGCATCGCCGAGATCGATATCGATGTCGACGGGCGGGAGGGCGTGCCGCTGCGCGTGCGGATCTATCCCCTCGACGGCGCGCAGCCGGCCCTCGATGTCTCGTTCGAGGACGACATCAACTTCGTCGCACCGGACAGCCGGAACTTCCAGTTCAGCCCGCCTGCCGGCGCGCAGGTGCGCACCGGCTCGGCGGTTGGCTCGTACTCGGCTGTGCTCAACGGCGTGACTCTGCTCGGCTCCGGCTGGCGGACGGTGGCGTCGTACCGGTCGGGTCTGGCCACCGGGCGCAACCTGGCGCACATCGCCAGAACCCTGCTCACCGGCCAAGCGCAGCAGGTCAAGGGCAAGTGGGGTCGAGGACGGTTGCTGGTCACGCCGATCGTGACCGTGCTGATCACTACCGAAGGGCAGGTGCTGGCCGGTCCGGTCACTCCGGGCGCGCTCTACGACTTGGTCAAGTAGCGACTAACAGCTCGGGTAGCGCTACTGGAGGTAGCCCTCGACCTCGTTCACCGACCGCTCCTGCGCGTTGTCCGGATCCTCGCCGGTCTCTTCGCGGGCACGGCGTTGACGCAGCAGATCCCAGGCCTGGTCGAGCTCCTCTTCGAGATGCTGCAACCGGTGGCGGTCATCGCTGGTCAGCCGGTGCCGTCCGTCGCGAAGCTGCTTCTCTTCGGCGACGAGCTCATGAATGTGCTCGAGGATCGTCTTGTCGTCCACTGGTTCATCCTTACCTGTTTGCTTGGCGGTCTGGACCGCGGTCCTGGTAGTGGTACTGCTCATTGGGCTGCTGCCCGGTCGCGAGCGCCATCCGGTTGGTGAAGTTGTACATCGCCGCGATCTCGATGACGTCCCACACCTCGTGCTTGCTCAGCCCGACTCGTTGCAGTTCCTCGAGATCCTGCTCGGTGACCAGGTGCGGCGTGGCGGTGAGCGTCTCGGCGTAGCTGCAGATCGCGGTGCGGCGCTCGCCCAGCCCGGCGTGGCGCCAGTTCGTCGCGATGTTGTCGGCAAGGACCTCGTCCGCGCTGGAATTGCCCAGCGCCACGCGCAGCGCGTGCCCGTGCGACACGATGCAGTAAGTGCAGCGGTTGTACGCGCTGACGACGACCGCGATCATCTCGCGGTCGGCCGCGTCAAGGTGGTCGGTCGGCTCGTGCAACTGCGAGTAGTGGCTGAACCAGGCAGAGAACCGTTCGGGCCGGTAGCTGTAGTTGGCGAACACGTTCGGCAGGAAGCCGAGCTTCTCGCGGGCCTTGGCGAACAGCGACTGGATCCGGTCCGGGAGCGTGCTCTCGTCGGGGATCGGGAAGAACCAGGCGGCGCGCGCCATCAGAGCGTTTCGCGCCAATCGATCCAGCGCTGCAGCGGTGCGAGGTCGTCATAGTCCGGACCATCCAGGCCGACGGTGAACAGCGTCGCGCCGGCATCGATGAGCGGCGGGCCGGCCTGGTCCGGGTTGCCTCCCGGCGTGCCGACGGACAGTTCGATCTCGGACGGGTCGCGCCCGACGTCGGCGCAGTGCTGGTGCAGGATGCCGGTCTTGCGCTTGAGGGTGTCGAGATCGCTGAACGAGTGCCAGATGTCGGCGTGCTGGGCGACCAGGCGCAGCGTCTTCTTCTCGCCACCACCACCGATCAGCACCGGGATCTTGCGGGTGGGCGCGGGGTTCAGCTTGCCCCAGCGCGACTCGATCCGCGGCAGGTCCTTGCCGAGCTGGTCGAGCCGGCCACCGGCCGTCCCGAAGTCGTAGCCGTACTCGTCGTAATCGCGCTCGAACCAGCCCGAACCGATGCCGAGGATCAGCCGTCCGTCGCTCATGTTGTCGACGGTGCGGGCCATGTCGGCGAGCAGTTCGGGATTGCGGTAGCTGTTGCAGGTGACCAGCGCGCCGATCTCGACGCGGCTGGTCTGCTCGGCCCAGGCGCCGAGCATCGTCCAGCACTCGTAGTGCTTGCCGTCGGGGTCGCCGTAGAGCGGGTAGAAGTGATCCCAGTTGAACAGCACGTCGGCGCCCATGTCCTCGGCCCGGCGCACGGTGTCGCGGATCGTGGCGTAGTCGGCGTGCTGGGGTTGGAGCTGCAGGCCAATGCGTACTTGTCGAGTGGTCGTCACTGTCACCACGTTACGGAACACTGCGCGGCGTGGTTACCGTGAGTGATGTTCGCGCGATCGTCGCCGACCTGCCGCGCGCGTACGAGGTCGTCGTTGCCGACCGGATCAAGTTCCGCGTCGGAGGGCTGGTGTTCGCGTCGTTGTCACGCGACGAGACGCTGCTCGGCTTCGGGTTTCCGAAGGAGGAGCGCGCCGACCTGGTCGCGAACGATCCCGACCGATTTCTCATGCCGGTGCGCTCCGACGAGCGCTACAACTGGGTGCGGGCGTGGATGGCCGCGCTCGACGCCGACCTGCTGCGCGAACTCGTCACCGACGCGTGGGTGATGTGCGTGCCCAAGCGAGTGGCGGCCGAGTACTTCGGCCGTTTCGGCTGAGACCCGGTGGGCGTGGGGTTTTGGTGGCGGTGGGCGCGGTAGTTTTCCCCGCAGGCGTCCGGTTGCGTGCCGCTGGTCCGGGCGTGGGCGGGGAACTCTGAGCGCTGCCGATCACGCTTTCCTACCGGATGACCGATCCGACGCGACAAACCGACCGTCCGGGGATTCCACCGGCGCGAAGCATCGATGATGCTTCAGGGCGCTCTGGACAGCCCAACAGCATCACTGATGCCGGGCAATGCGATGCAAGCTCCGCGACCGCGCTCTGGGTTGTCCGCGCCGATGGCCGGTTGGCCGGCCATAAACCGGACAGCAGCGGGGAAAGGCGTCGGCAGTGCTCACCGCAAAACCCGTTCCGGCTGGGATGATCGCCCTGATGACCGTGCAACCTGTCCGTCCCACCGACCTGCTCGGCGTCTGGCAGCTGCAGCGTCGGCTCGTCGACCGCCGGGCCGGGCAGTTCGGGCACGTCAGCGGCTGGCTCGAACTCACCCTGGTCGGCTCGGTCGTGCACTGGCTCGAACTCGGCGAGCTCGCATGGGGCGGCCAGATGTTCGAGGTCACCCGCGAACTGCACATCATCGGGTCCGGCGAGGGTTGGGAGGTGCGTTTCACCGACGGCCGCCCGTTCCACGACTGGCGACCGGGAACGGTGGTCGAGCACCCGTGCCGCGCCGATCTCTACCGCGGCCTGGTCTGGGTCGATCCGCCGCACCAGCGGCTGCGCGTGCTGTGGGACGTCACCGGTCCGCACAAGGACCAGCGCATCATCACCCGCTGTGTGCGCTCGCTGTCGCCGGTTGTGCCGACCCGGCGGGGCGGCGCGGTCAGCCGAGCAGGGTGAGTTCGAGGGTCGCCGGCGCGTCGGCGGTGATGCGGATCGGCACGCCCCAGTCCTGCCGGGCCAGGTAGCAGGCGGGGTGCTCGCCGCCCTCGTCGCACGACGCGGCCTGGGCGATCACTTGCAGCACGCCCTCGCCGCCCTCAGCCAGGATCAGCGCTCGCGCGAGTTCGGTTGATTCGCCGCCGCCTTCGCGCAGCAGTTCGGGCGGTGACGCGGTGACCGTGAGCCGGGTGGACGGCCCGTAGCGCTCGTCCAGCTTGCGTCCCGGTGCCGGCGCGAACCGCACGTGGACCGTGACGGCGCCGGATGCGATCGGCGATACCGGACGGGCGGTGTGCTCGGGCGCGCCGCTGACCAGTTCCGAGCGCGGGACGGGACGGGTGAGCCGGTGCGCGGCCGATTCGACCACGACGAGCTCACCGTCGACGAGCACCGCGCCGGACGGCTCGAGCAGGTCGCGCGCGAGCGTGGTGACGGTGTCGCCGACCGGGTCGTAGCGGCGCACCGCGCCGTTGTACGTATCGAGCACGGCCACCGATCCGTCGGCGAGCAGCGTGACGCCGAGCGGGTGCTGCAAGCGGGCCTGCGTCGCGGGTCCGTCCACATGCCCGAAGTCGAACAGGCCCTCACCCACGGCGGTGTGCAGCTCGCTGCCGATGGTCAGGTAGCGCAGCGCGGAAGTCTCGGAATCGACGAACCAGACGCGGTCGCCGTCGACGGCCAGGCCGGACGGCTGGGCCAGCCAGCCGTCTCGGGCCGGCCCGTCGCGCAGCCCCTCGACCGTCGTGCCCGCTAGCACGTCCACCGCCCCGGAATCCGGGTCGAACG
>DASRSG010000122.1:0-11588 GCA_035656595.1 Jatrophihabitantaceae bacterium
GCTGGATGCGGAGCTCGCCAGCAGCGGTACCCTTCCAGAAGAACGCGGTGTCATGGCTGATCACCGGTCGGATGACGGCCGAGGTGTCCAATGCAGGTGCCGGTTTGAACTTGAGCACGCGGAACAACATCTCGGCGACCGGTTCATCGCCCGAGTACCAGACGTTGCGGGTGGTGACGAACCAGCCTTCGCCGAGCGTGGTCTGCTTCGGCCCGACGACATCGTCGAGGCGCGTCGTCACCGTGAGGTTTTCGCCCACCGACAGGTAGCGGTGATAGGCCTGTTCGCAATTGGTCGCCACGACCGACGTGTAGCCCTCGTCGTCGAGCGCGGCCATCATCAGACCGAGCGGGTCATCAGTCGCGCGTGCGCCGTGCAAACCCTGCATCGTCCACACCTGGATCATCGCTGGTGGCGCAACACCCGCCGGATACAGCGGATTCTCGTCGCCTAGCGCCTCAGTCCAGTTGTTGATCATCGCCTGGTTGATCGGGTCGCGCGCGTGCCGCGGCGCGCACTCCCCCGCCGCCTTCAATGAAGCAGCGGTCTGCAAAATACTCATCGGGGAACCCGTGGGAGCTTCAGTCCGAACATGCAGATCAGCTCGCGTTGCACCTCGTTGACGCCGCCGCCGAAGGTGAGCACGAGAGTGCGCTTGGCCTGCACATCCAGCCAGTGCATCAGCTCGCCGGTCTGCGGATCGGCGGGGTCGCCATGCCGCCCGACCACCTCCTCGAGCAGCCGGAACACCCGCTGCGCCCGCTCCGACCCGAACACCTTCGTCGCCGATGCATCGGCGACATCTACCTCGTCGCCACTGCACGCCACCTGCCAGTTCAGCAACTCGTTGATCCGCGTGGTCGCGCGAGTCTCGCCAAGCGCGTGTTGCACGTCAGCAGCGTCGATGGGACGCGAACCATCCGGGCCGGGCCGCGTCGCCCACTCATGCACCCGCTCGTACAAGCCTGCGAGCCTCCCGGCCGGACCGAGCATGACGCGCTCGTGGTTGAGCTGGGTGGTGATCAGCTGCCAGCCGGCGTTCTCTTCGCCGACGCGCATCGACACCGGCACGCGAACGTCCTGGTAATAGGTCGTGTTGGTGTGATGCGCGCCGTCGGCGGTGATCGTCGGCGTCCATGAGAACCCCGGATCGGACGCGTCGACGATCAGGATGGAAATGCCTTTGTGCTTTGGTGCGGACGCATCGGTGCGGCAGGCCAGCCAGATGTAGTCGGCATCGTGGCCGCCGGTCGTGAACACCTTCTGCCCGTTGACGATGTACGTGTCGCCCTCGCGCACCGCAGAAGTCCGAAGGCTCGCCAAGTCAGTTCCCGCCTCGGGTTCGGTGTAACCGATCGCGAAGTGCAGGTCGCCGGAAAGGATGCGTGGCAGGAAGAAGTCCTTCTGCTCCTGCGTGCCGTACTGCTGCAAAACCGGGCCGACGGTCTGCAGCGTCACATACGGCAGCGGCACATCGCGCCGCGACGCTTCGTTGACGAAGATGGTCTGCTCCAGCTGCCCGAATCCACGCCCGCCGAACTCGGTCGGCCAGCCGACGCCGAGCCAGCCGTCGCGTCCCAGTCGTTTCACCACGTCGCGATACACCGCGCCGTGCCGCTCGACGAGCATCGAGCGAGCCTCCTCAGGCGTGACGACCGACGCAAAGTAGGAGCGCAACTCGTCCTGCAGCGCGGCCTGGTCCTCGGTCAGCTCTATCTGCACGCGGCACCTACCCGGTCGAGCCGGTAGCCAGCGCCGCCGACCATGCGCGCAAGGTCTTTCGCGTGCGAGTAGTACCGGTGCAGCGGGTAGGTGATGTCCACTCCCAGCCCACCGTGCAGGTGATGGCACATCTGCAATGCAGCGGGCAGTTCGGCAGCCAACCAGTACGCCGCGATCTCGATGTCGACATCGGCATCGCGTGCATTGGCGAGTTCCCAGTTCACCGCGGTCGATGCAAGGTGGATCGTGCGCGCCGTCACGTAGACGTCGCCGACTTCTTGCGCCACTGCCTGGAACGTCGCGAGCGGACGGCCGAACTGAATCCGGTCGCGCACGTGCGACGCGGTCAGGTCCAAGGCGCCGGCCAGCACACCGTCAGCCACCGCGATCGCGCCGGCAACTGCAAATCGCGACAGCACCGAAGCGTCACCGGGCACCAGCTCCGCGGGCGTATCCGTGCACTGGACCGTGTACTCGGGCGCGCCGGTCGACGTCGTCGTCCGCGTCAACGAAACCCCGTCGGCGTCGGGTGCGAGGAGCGCAATGCCATCGGCGACGGGGACGAGGATGCGGTGCGCCTGGGCGGCATATGGCACGCCGCTGGCCCGGCCGGTGACCGCACCCTGACTCCACACCATCGGGCGCAGCGCAGCGGTAAGCACTGCACCGTCGGCAACTGCGGTCAGGTGTTCCGACGCACCCAGCGCGGTCAGCGGCAGCACCGCGAGCGCGAGCGTGGCAAGGGCGGGCAGCGGCTGTACCTGTCGTCCCACCTCGGTGAGCACCGCCGCGACCTCGACCGCACCGAGCCCGTCACCGCCGTGCTCGGTCGGCACGGCGAGCGAAAGCAGCCCGGCCTGAGCCATGGCCTTCCACAGCGTCTCGTCGTAGCCGGCCGCGCCGGCCAGGACGTTCGTGGCGCGGCCGTGGTCGGGTTCGGCGCGCAGCACCGTCGCGGCTAGGTCCGCGACTGCCTGCTGGGTCTCGTCGAGCGTGAAGTCCACGCGCCGGTCCTCCGATCATGTAGAACGTGTTCTAGTATTGAGGACGACGGGCCGCGCGGCAACCCGCGCTGGCGAACGGAGGGGATTGGCTGCGTGGGACGCATCACCGACCTCGGCTGGAGGGTCACCGGCCGGTTCGTCACCGTACCGCCGGTGACCGCGTTGCCCGCCGGCCGGATGACCGAACTGGCCGGGCGCGGCAGCACCTACCTGGTCGACACCGGACCGCCCGCCAGCGGGCGCGACGACGCCCCGACCCTGATCCTGTTGCACGCGCTGGCCTGCACCGGACTGCTCAGCTGGTACCCCTCGCTCGCGGCACTCAGCGCGCGCTATCGCGTGATCATCTTCGACCAGCGCTGGCATGGCCGCGGTATCCGGTCACCGCACTTCGCGCTCGACGACCTGGCCGACGACACCGTCGCGGTCGCCGATGCACTCGGCGTCGACCGCTTCGTCCCGGTCGGCTACTCCATGGGCGCCCTCGTCGCGCAGCTGGTCGCCCACCGCCGTCCCGATCGTGTCGACGGGCTGGTACTCGGCGCCAGCACGATGCGCTTTCGCCGCGGCGAGGCAGAGCCACTCGCCCTGCGGCTACTCGCCTACCGCATCGGCCTGATCGCCGAACGCAAGCTGCGTGGCGGGCCGCTCAGCGCCCCGCTCGCCGACGTGAGCGACGCGAACCGCTGGGCGCTGGGCCAGTTCCGCAGCACGAGCAAGAGCGAGATCCTGGGCGCCACCGCGGTGCTTGCCCGCTTCGACTCGACACCTTGGGTGCACCAGCTCACCGTTCCGGCAAGCGTCGTGATCACGCTGCGCGATCACGCGATACCGGTCGCGTATCAGCGTGCGCTCGTCCGCGCCCTGCCCGACGCGACGGCGTTCGAGATCGACTCCGGCCATGCCGCCGTCGTGCTCGACGCCGAGCGGTTCAGGCCCGCGCTGCTCGCTGCTTGCGCTTCGGTGTCGGCGCGTCGCCATGCTCTCGGGCGGCCTTGACCAGCGCCGCCAGTTCGAGCCCCAGATCATCGGCCAACGACCACAGGTGCGGCGCGAGTTCGCGTGCAGCGATCAGCCCGACATCAACATGGCCGTCGTTGGAAAGGACGGTGATGTTCAACCCCGCGCCGTGAAAGACCGGGCCGAAGGGGAAGAACCCGACGACGCGCGCACCGGCGAAGTAGATCGGCATCGGCGGGCCCGGCACGTTGGAAATGACCAGGTTGTGCACGACCGGATGCCGATCGGCCAGCCGCAGCTTCGAATACACCCGCACTGCCATGCCGAACGTGTTCGGCGCGGCGAACTGTGCCCAATCCTGCAGCAGCGAGGCCGACAGCGTCTGGTGGTGCTCCTTGGCCGCACGGTTCGCCTCAGCGATCGCAAGCAAGCGCTGCGCGGGATCCTCGATATCACTGGCCAGGTTCGCAAACATCCCCGACACCTTGTTCGTACCGCCGCGTTTCGTCTTGCCGTGCACGGACACCGGCACCATCGCGATCAGCGAGCTGTCGGGTAACTCGCCGTTGTCGTCGAGATAGCGGCGCAGCGCGCCCGAGCACATCGCCAGCACCACATCGTTGACGGTGGTACCGAACGCGTTCTTGATCTGCTTGATCTCGTGCAGATCGAGTCGCGCGAAGGCGACCGTGCGATGACCGGTGATCGTTGCATTGAGCGAGGTTCGCGGCGCGGTGAACGGCGCGGGCATCGCCGTTCCGCGACGGGCTCGCCCGATCCAGTTCGGGATCGCGCCGAGGGTGCCCGGCAAGACCGCGGCCAGATGCAGCGGCCGTTTCGCGACGCCGATCAGGCCGTCGATGACTATGTCGCGATCGCGCGGCCGTTTCGGCGTCGGCGGGTGCTCCTCCTGCGCTCCGAACGGCAGCGCATCGGGTTCGATGCTGCACAGTTCCGAGACGAGGCTCGCACCACTGACCCCGTCGACGGTCGCGTGGTGCATCTTCGTCATCACCGCGATGCGGCCCGGCTCGGCCAGCCCGTCGATCAGCCACATCTCCCACAGCGGCCGGCTGCGATCCAGCGGCTGGCCGGCGATGTCGGCGCACAAGCCGGCCAGCTCTGGGTCACCGCCCGGCGCCGGCACCGAAGCCCGGCGCACGTGATGTTCGATGTCGAACTCCTCGTCGTCGATCCACACCGGGTGGTCGATGTTCAACATCGGGTTGTGCAGCTTGCGACGAAAGGACCGGTTGTGCTCTAGCCGGTTGCGCAAGGTCTCGCGAAGCCTGCCGAACTCGTAGCCGCCGGGCACCGTGGAGGTGTCCAGCACGAGCAATCCGCAGACGTGCATCAGGTGCGCCGGCGTCTCGAAGTACAGGAAACTCGCATCGAGTCCGCTCAGCCGCTCCATGACACTAAGATAGAACCTGTTCTAGTCTCTGGCGAATGGGAAGCACCCGTGCGTGATCGGTACCTCAGGCGGCAAGTCGCGAACGTCGCACTGGTGGCCAACGCCACCCGGCCGATCCCAGGCTCGCCCGCGTCCGTCCCGGCGTTCTTTGCGGGCTGGCTCACGGCTGAACTCGCACCGCACCTGCTCGCGCTGACGGCCCTCGACTCCGCCGTCGCCGTAGCACGGCACGGCCGGCGCGCCGAGCTGCGCGGACTTGCCGCCGCCACCGTGGCCGCAGGCGGCTACGCCAGGCTGATGGGCGGTGGGCAGCGCGCCCGGGCCGAGGTCGAGAATTCGCTGCGCGACGCGCTCGGCGACGAGTACGCGCAGCGGCTGGCGCGCACCCCCGAGGCCGCCGATCTTGTCACGCCGTGGCGCTCGCTGGTGAACCCGTTCCGGATGGCCGACGTCGACGTGGTCGCCACCCGCAAGCTGCCCTACCACCCCGGCGGCAAGCGGTTCGAACTCGATGTGTTCCACCATCGCGACAAGCCGACCGGTGCGCCTGTCGTGCTGCAGATCCACGGCGGCGGATGGGTGATCGGCGAGAAGGAACAGCAAGGCGTTCCGTTGATGATGCGGATGGCGGCCCGCAACTGGGTCGGTGTCTCGATGAACTACCCGCTATCACCGCGAGTCAAATGGCCTGAGCACCTCGTCGCGGTGAAGCGCGCTATCGCGTGGATCCGCGAGCATGCGCACGAGTACGGCGCCGATCCATCTTTCATCGCGGTGACCGGCGGTTCGGCCGGCGGGCACCTGGCCGCGATGGCGGCCCTGACCGCTGACGACAAGTCACTGCAGCCCGGCTTCGAAGAGGTCGACACGGCCGTACAGGCGTGCGTGCCGCACTACGGTGTCTACGACTTCACCGACGAAGACGGGACCCGTGCCTCGAAGCTGCGGCTCGACCGGCTGGTGCGCCGCTACGTGATGGCTGCCGACGCCCGCTACCCCGACGACTACCGCGCGGCCTCCCCCCTCTTCCGGGTTACCGCCGACGCGCCGCCGTTCTTCGTGCTGCATGGCAGCAACGACACTCTCGTGCCGGTTGCCGACGCACGGGCGTTCGTTGCGAAACTCCGCGACGTATCGAAGAATCCCGTTGCGTACGCCGAGATTCGCGGCGCACAGCACGCGTTCGACATCTTCCCGTCGATCCGCAGCGCGCACGTCGTCCGGGGTGTGGAACGATTTCTCGAGTGGACGAAGGCCACCGCGCGCGCCGAGCTAGCCGCGGGGTAGCCCGAGGATGCGTTCCGCGGCCACGGTCAGCAGTACCTGCGTCGTGCCGCCGGCGATGGTAAGGCACCGCGTCATCAGGAACTCGTCGAGTTCGGGCGACGCCGCGAGCCCGTCCGCTCCACGCAACCCGAGGGCATGCTCGGCGACGTTCTGCCGGTGCCGAACGCCGACCAACTTGCGCACGCTCGACTCGGCACCGGGATCGCGCCCGTCCAACTGGCGCAGCGTCGCGCGGAGGTCGAGCAGCGAGCAGGCCAGCCCTTCGCTGATCAGGCTGCCGAGCCGTTCCTGCGTCGCCGGATCGTCACTGTCGGTGGAGCGGGCCAGCAGCCGCTCCACGTCCTCACCGAGGCTCGACCCGTGCCCCATCGCGACGCGCTCGTTGGCCAGCGTGGCGCGCGCCAACGTCCAGCCACCGTCGACCTCGCCGACGACGAGTTCGTCCGACACGAAGACCGCGTCGAGGAAGACCTCGTTGAACATCGCTTCGCCGGAGATCTCGCGCAGCGGCCGCACGTCGATGCCGGCCGACTTCATGTCGACCAGGAAGTAGGTGATCCCCTTGTGCTTGGGCGCGTCGCGGTTGGTGCGCGCAAGGCAGATTGCCCAGTCGGCGCGGTGCGCTACTGACGTCCACACCTTTTGCCCGGACAGCGACCACCCGCCGTCGACGCGTACGGCGCGGGTGCGCAGCGACGCCAGGTCCGAGCCGGCATCGGGCTCGCTGAAGAGCTGACACCAAGTGAGCTCGCCGCGCAGGGTCGGTGCGGCGAATCGCTCGATCTGTTCGGGCGTGCCGTAGCTCAAGATCGTCGGAATGGCCCAGCCGGCGATCACGAGGTCGGGACGGGCGACGCCGGCCCGGGTGAGCTCCTGGTCGATCAGCACCTGTTCGGCCGCACCAGCCCCGAGCCCGTGCGGCGGCGGCCAGTGCGGCGTGAGGAAGCCGGCGTCGGCCAGCGCGCCGCGTCGCTCGGCCTCGGGCAGCGCAGCGATCGACGCGGCCCGCTGGCGAATCGATGCCCGTTCGCCCGCACGCTCGCCAAGGTCGATACGCAGCACGCGGCGCGCGCCGGCGCGGCTGAGCTCGGTGACCCGTCGTCGCCACACTGCCGAACCACCGGCGAGCGCCCGAAGCGCGATCGCGCGGCGCAGGTAGAGGTGCGCGTCGTGCTCCCAGGTGAAGCCGATGCCGCCGAGCACCTGGATGCAGTCCTTGGCCGTCTCGACAGCGGCATCGAGCACGATGGCGCCGGCCACCGCTGCCGCGAGCGGATGCTGGTCGGGCTCGCCTGCGGCCTCAGCGGCGTCCCACGCAAGCGCGGCGGCGGACTCGACGCGGCAGAGCATCTCGGCACACAGGTGTTTGATCGCCTGGAAGCTGCCGATCGGCTTGCCGAACTGCTCGCGTACCTTGGCGTACTCGACCGCAGTGCGCAGGCACCAGCCGGCCACGCCGGCCGCTTCGGCCGCGATCAACGTGACAGCCAGGTCGCGCACCGGGGCATCGATCGGGTCAGCGGCCACGCCATCGACGTGTAGTTCGGCGATCGGGCGCGACAGATCGGCGCCGGGCACGTCGACCAGCTTCAGCCCTGGTGCGTCGTCGGCGACGGTGAACCACTGCTCGTCCGCAGGCAGCAGGATGCACGCCCCCCGCCCCGCGCGCAGCACGGTCGTCACACCGTGCAGGCGGCCGTCACCGGTCAGCTCGACCGGATTCATCGCCAGCGCGACCGCGCCGGGCTCGCCGCCGATCACTGCGCTGGCCAGCGCGCTGCCGAGTACCGGCCCGGGCGCGAGCGCGGCGGCGCATTCCTCGACCAGCACGGCCAGATCGGTGATAGTGCCACCGGCGCTGAGCACGTCGCACAGTCCAAGCTGGGTCAGCGCGACCCAGTGCCGTTCCCACGCGGACGGGTCGTGCTCCTGTGCCCGCACCGTCGCGAGCACGTCGGCGCCGCGCGCCCACGCGCGGATCGCGTCTGCGGCAGCACGCTGCTCCGCGGTCGTCGCGATCGGCACGGCGCCTCCCGTTCGTCCTCGTTCTAGAACAAGTTCTATTGAGACCCAGAACGCTATCTGCCGTCAAGTGCAAGGCAGAAGTGCGCAGCGAGCGACATCATTCTGAAACAGGTTCCGGCGCGATCGGATGCTAGCCTCGAAGGGGTAGGACGGCGCCCACGCACCGTCCAGGTTAGTGAAGGGCAGCCAGATGACGACCTCGACACGCGCGCGCGGCAACGGACGCAACACCGGTGGGTCCGACGAGCAGGGTTCCTCGGCGCAGCGAGAGCGGCGCCGCCGGATTCTCGACGCGACGCTCGCGCTCGCGTCCAAGGGCGGGTACGAGGCAGTGCAGATGCGGTCGGTGGCCGAGCGGGCCGATGTCGCGCTCGGCACGCTGTACCGGTACTTCCCGTCCAAGATCCACCTGCTCGTCTCGGCGCTGGCGCGCGAGCTCGAGCGCACCCAGGACCGCATCGACCGCGCCATCCTGCGCGGCGACACGCCCTATGACCGGCTGATGCTCATGATCGGCGGGATCACCAAGGCATTGCAGCGCGATCCGCAGCTGACCGAGGCGATGACGCGCGCGTTCATGTTCGCCGACGCGTCCGCGGCCGCCGAGGTCGACACCGTCGGCAGGTTGATGGACCACATGTTCGCCCGCGCGATGAGCAACGACGAGCCGACCGATGAGCAGCTCGCGATCGCCCGGGTGATCAGCGACGTGTGGCTCTCGAACCTGGTCGCGTGGGTCACCCGCCGGGCCTCGGCCTCGGACGTGGCGAACCGGCTCGAGCTGACCATCGGGCTCTTGCTCGGCAAGCGGCTGGCCTCCGACGCCTTCTGACCCGTCTCGCGAGTGGTGGGTTCCGCGCTGAGTGGCGGGATATATCCCGCCACGCGCGGGTCATATCGCCACTCGCGTAAAACTCTATAAGCGCTGTTACAATTTCCGGGTGGCTGACGAACTGCTGCAGAGCCCGTTGGGTGCTCGCCTGCGTGCGATCTTCGACGAGATGGACGGCGACGTCGTGCGCACGCTCACCGACCTGGGCATCACCGACTACCGCAGCCGCTTCTCCGCGGTCGTGCGCTCCATCGCCGAGAGTGGCCCGGTGCCGATCCGCACCCTTGCCACCGCGCTGGGGGTCACCCACTCGGCGGCCAGCCAGAGCGTGGCCGAGATGCGCCGGCGCGGACTCGTCGAACTCGTGCCCGGCGCCGATGCCCGCGAGCGGCTGGTCCGGCTGACCAAGGCCACCCTCTCGATGAAGCCCGCCCTCGATGCCGAGTGGGAAGCCACCGAGATCGCGTACGCGGCGATCAACGCTGAGCTCAGCGCGCCGTTGAGCCAAGTCGTCAACGAGCTGGCCGAAGCACTGAAGCGGCGATCGTTCCGCGACCGCATCGCCGATGCAGCGGCCGGCCTGCCGAACCTGGATCCGGCACACCGCGCCGCGATCGTGGGCGACGCCGATGCCTGATCGCAGGCTGCTCGCCGACCTCCGCCCGCTGCGCAAATCCGCTGCCTATCGCCGGCTGTGGTTCGGCACGACCTTCTCATCGCTCGGATCGGCGATGACGAACTTCGCCGTGATCCTGCAGGTGTATCTGCGCACCCACTCGTCCGCGGCCGTCGGCGGCGTCGGCCTGGCCATCGCCGTGCCGTCCATCACTTTCGGCCTCTTCGGCGGGACCATCGTCGACGCGGTAGACCGGCGCCGGCTCGTGCTGATCACCCAGACCTGCATGATGGCCGTGTCGGTGGGGCTTGCCGCACAAGCGTTCGCCGGTGGCCGGGTGCTGTGGCTGCTCTACGCGCTCGTGGCGGTCGAGGCGCTGTTCGCCTCGATCAACGCGCCGGCTCGGCGCACGTTCATGCCGCGGCTGCTTCCGAAGGACCAGATCCCGGCCGGTGCCGCCTTGACCATGCTGACGATGCACACCAGCGTGCTGGTCGGACCTCTTCTCGCCGGGCTGATCGTGCCGGTCGGCGGCCTCAAGGCGTGCTACGCCATCGACGCGGTCAGCTTCCTTGCCGCGCTTTACGGGGTATTCCGGCTCCCGCCGATGCGTCCGGAAGGCGAGCCGCTGCGGCCAGGGTTACGCGCGGTGGTCGACGGCCTGCGCTTCCTCGGCCAGAGCCGGGTGCTCACCGGCGTCCTGCTCGCCGACATGAGCGCAACGCTGCTGGCCATGCCGATCGCGCTCTTCCCGGCGATCAACGCCGAGCGGTTCGGCGGCTCACCGCGCACGCTCGGACTGCTCAATGCCGGCCTCGCGATCGGCGGCCTGCTCGCGACGGTGTTCTCCGGGCCGGTCGGGCGGATCCGGCGACCCGGTCTCGGCGTCCTTGTGTGCGGCGGGATCTGGGGCGCGGCGCTGGCCGCATTCGGCGTGGTCGACGGGCTGTTCGCCACCATGGCGTTTCTCATCATCGCCGGGGTCGCCGACGTGACCAGTGTGGTGCTGCGTTCGACGATCATCCAGCTCGCGTCGCCGGACAACTACCGAGGACGGATCAACGCGGCCGAGATCATCGTGGGCGGCAGCGTGCCGCAACTAGGCAACTTCCGGTCCGGCGCGGTCGCCCAGGCGAGCACTACGACGATCAGCGCGGCGTCCGGCGGGCTGGCCGCGATCGGCGGCGCCGCCCTGGTCGCGTTGGCCTTCCCGGCACTCGTCCGCTACCGCGTGCGCAGCGAGATCAACGAGGCCCAACCAGCGCATCAATGAGCGCCTGCGCTGTCGGACTGGCGTCGAGGAGGTCGGCGACGTGCGCCTTCGTCCCGCGCAACGGCTCGAGCATCGGCACCCGCACCAACGACTCACGTCCGACGTCGAAGATGACCGAGTCCCACGACGCCGCAGCGACCGACGTACCGTAACGGCGCAAGCACTCGCCACGGAAGTACGCGCGGGTGTCCTCCGGCGCTGCATCGACTGCCGCACTTGCTGCGTCGGGCTCGAGCAGCGTGGTGATCGCACCGCGCTGGACGAGGCGGTGGTAGAGCCCCTTCTCGGGACGGACGTCGGAGTACTGCAGGTCGACCAGCTGCAGGCGCGACGAGTCCCAGTCGAGCCCGTCACGGTCGCGGTAGCCGGTGAGCAGCCGCAGCTTGGCCACCCAGTCGAGCTCGCCAGCAAGCTGCATGGGATCACTCGCCAGCCGCGTGAGCACCGATTCCCAG
>DASRSG010000123.1:0-9633 GCA_035656595.1 Jatrophihabitantaceae bacterium
CGGTCGATCTCCGCCAGCGTGGCGGCTGCGTTTGTCTGGACTGCTTCGGCCTGCACGCGACCCTGCGCTTGCTGATCCAGCATCGCCTGAATGTCATCCAAGGCGATTTTCGTGCCAGGGCTTGCGGCTTTCAGCCATCGAGGCTTGTCGTTGCCGAACCGCACAGTGTTGTCCTGCAGGTTCTTGTTCCGGCCCTTCAGCTCGTTCCACGCTTTGCTGAACGCGGCCTCAATCGCATGCGCGTCCGTCTTGGCCTTGGCCGCCGACGTGTTTGCCGTCCTGGCCGCTTCTGCCTGCGTTGCGGCTACTAGGCCGGAGTCAGCCTTCTCCGTGTACCAGACGGCCCGGCCGGCGCTCAGCGCCCCGAGCGCGTCCTGCTCACCCTTCAGCGCGGTCGTCTTGAACGCGTCCCACTTGCTGCACGTGTCCTTGACGGTGTTGACCCGCTGCATGTAGTAGTCGCGGATCCCCGTCAGTGCCGTCTGCACCGAAGCGACCTCGGGGTTCTCGGCAGTCGCGTGTCCGACGCCCTTGTCGTCCATCTGCAACACGCTGGGCGTCGGCGCCTTGTCCGGCTCCTTGTGCCCGACACCGCTGGGGTCCATGAAGAGCACGTTGGGGAGCGGTTTCTTCACCTTGTCCGGTTCTTTGTGTCCCACGCCGCTGGAGTCCATGAAAAGGACACTGGGCGCTTTCGACTTGTCCGGCTCCTTGTGCCCGACACCGCTGGGATCCATGAACATGACGCCGGAGCTCGTGGCACCCTCTTCGCTCTCGGTCTCGGCGGACTCGTCCAGCACCGCCGTACCGGAGCCCGAGCCGTAGCCGTCGCCGTCACGCCGGATCGTGCTGCGCCGCGCCGGTGCCGGGCCCTGCTGGATGGTGTGTGCCAGCTCATGTGCCAGCAGGTGCTGGCCGTCGGCCGATGAGGTGTCGGGCAGACCGTCCCGGAAGAACACGTGCTTGTCGACGGTGAACGCGCGCGCGGACATCTGCTCGTTCAGCGCGGTCGCCTCGGGGCCGGCGTGCACGCGCACATCGCCGAAATCGACTCCGAGCGCCGACTCCATCCGGCGGCGGGCCGGTGCCGGAAGCGCTTGGCCGCCGGCGCTCGCTTGGCGCAGCGACGACTGCTGTCCCTCGCTCAGGTCGCCGCCCTCGGCACCAATCGCGGTCGACGGGCCGTGCCCGGCATGGCGCCGTACGTCGGCGTGCCGGCGCACCAACGCCGCCAGGTTCGGGCCGGTGTCGCCGGCCCCGTGGCTCTCGTCCTGCCCAGCCTGGCGCATGACATCGAGCCGGCGCGCCACGAGGTCCGGGTCGGCTGCTTCGCGCGCCGGCCGCTGGATCGGGTCGCTGTCCTGCGCGCGCAGGGCGTCGACGACACGCTGCGCGACGACATCGGCCTCGACCTCGAGCGGGTCATTGGACGCGCCGACGGCGAGTTTGGCCTGAACCTTGCGGCCACGCGCGGCCCGGCTGCCCGACGGCGACTTGCGCGCGATGCCCGGCGTCGGGCGGAGTTGGACGAGCTGTCCGGACGCAGCCTCGATCGCGGACTCGGCGAACTCGATGTCCGCCGCAATGATGGTGGCCAGATCGTGGGCAGGTTCAGCCTTGACCGGTTCGGGGCGGGCGACGTCCATCAGCCCTCCGAACCTGAGTGGAACCCTGGCCGCAGCCTATGGACCGCTACCGCGGGGGTCAACCGAATCGCCGTGCGATCGCGAAGGCGAGACGTACCAAATCGTCCGAATTTGCTAGTTGCGCGGAAAACTCGCGCGCGTATTCGGTGATCCGGCCGGCACCGCGCGGCGAAATTCCTGCGACAGCGCAGCCCACCGTTTCCAGGAGGTCGTAATGAGCGTTCTCGTTGTCATGAAGGTGTCCGGTGACGTAGCGACGTTCCGGAAGGCAATCGTCGAACGGCGCGATGAGTTCGCTGCGGTCGGCGAACGGGCCCGCGGCGCCGGCGCCATCCATCACAGGTTCGGTGTTGGCGACGGGTACGTGCTCGTCGTGGACGAGTGGGAGACCCCGCAGGACTTCGAGAAGTTCTTCGGCGATCCGGACCTGCAGGCGTTCATCGGTTCGATCGGTGGCGACACCTCGGCGCCGCCGGAAATGACCATCACGGAGGCGGTTTCGTCCGCGGACGAGTTCTGAGCGACTTCCTGCGGCTCGGCGCCGCAGGAAGTCGCACGATCGGTTGTGGTTCAGGCGCGGACGAACGTCGCCAACTTCAGGTAGTTCGACCGGCCGCTGCCATCGGTGAACTCGTTGTACAGCGCCACGGTGAGGTGCTCGACCTTGGCGGCGTTACGCGAGTAGTCGATCACCAGCTGCGAGTTCTTGAAGCCGAACTTGTACGGCGCGAGCAGCGTCGTCGCGGTCTTCGCGCTGATCGACGTGCCGTAGGTGATCGCCTTCGAGCGGCCCCAGTCGCAGTCGGTCGGTGAGCACTGACCGAATGCCTGCACGATCGGGCTGGCGAGCGAACCGCTGATGCGAATCTTGGTCAGGCCACCGGCCGGCGCCACGTTCTTCCAGTTACCGCGAGCGCTGGATACCAGGGCCGGTGGGGTGCCATGCGCGTAGTCGCTCACCGGGTTGCCGGCCATGGACGGCTTGCTACCGTCGCTGCGCGCGAAGGTCTCGGTGACGTTGTAGTTCCTGCGGCCCGAACCGTCTTCGAACACGGTGAGCTCACGCAGTGTGAGGCGCAGGCCGGCCTTCGTCCGGGCGACGGTGCCGAGCAGTGTCGTACGCGACCATTCGGTGTCGCCGTTGAGGAAGCGCTGGTTGGTCTGGAAGCTCGCGCCCGACGTTGCAGACACGTTGGTGCCGTACACGATTGCAGGCACGCTGCCCCATTCGCAGTACGTCGGCACGCACGCGCCGAACGCGTCGACGGACACCGTGCCGGTACGTAGCGGCGAGACGACGACCTGCTTGACGCTGTTGCTGCTCGCGTTGGTGTTGACCCAGGTGCCGAACAGGGCAGGGCTCGCCGCGGGCGGTACCGGACTTGCCTCGGCGACTGAGGCGAAGCCCAGGGCAACGGCGGCTAGCGCCGCGAAGCCGAGGACCCGCGTGAGGTGCTTGCTGATGTTCATGAGAGCAATCCCCTTATTCGATGGCGAAAATGCCGACGGTCGGGAGGATTGGACCGACAACATTTCGGTGCCGTCCGGTCGTTGACAAGCAGGAGTCCAGGCGGGCAGCAGTGATACCGCGCAGCGGTAATACCCTGACGACATGCCCACGGTGACGATCTTGGACGACTACCAGCGCGTGGCGCTCTCGAGCGCGGACTGGTCGCTCGTGGAGCGCCGCTACACGGTGAACGTGATCGCTGAGCACATCGCTGATGAGGCCGAACTGATCGAACGGCTGCGCGGCAGCGAGGTGGTTGTCGCCATGCGCGAACGCACCCCGTTCGCGGCGCACCTCCTGGCCGCATTGCCGCAGTTGCGCCTGCTCGTCACCACCGGCACAGCGAACGCATCGATCGACGTCGACGCGGCGAAGCGGCAGGGCATCACCGTGTGCGGCACGACGGGCACCGGACACGCGATGCCCGAGATCACGATCGGCATGATCATCGCGATCACGCGAAACTTCGCGCAGGAAGACGCGGCCATGCGCGCCGGTGCCTGGCAACACACGATCGGGCCGGGGTTGGCAGGCATGACCCTGGGCGTGGTCGGACTGGGCCGGCTGGGCGTGCCCGTTGCCAAACTCGCGCAGGCGCTCGAAATGTCGGTGATCGCGTGGTCACCGAACCTCACGCGGGAACGCGCCGATCCGCACGGCGCGCGCGCTGTCGACAAGGCGACGCTGTTCACCGAGGCGGACGTGATCACAATTCACATGCCGCTCTCGGACGCGAGCCGTGGCCTGATCGCCGCAGCCGATCTAGCGCTGATGAAACCGACGGCGTACCTGGTGAACACGTCACGTGGTCCCATCGTCGACGAGGCGGCGCTCATCGATGCCTTGCGAGCAAACCGGATCGCCGGTGCGGCGCTCGACGTCTACGACGTCGAACCGCTGCCTGCCGACCATCCGTTGCGCTCGCTGCGCAACACGCTGCTGTTGCCGCACATCGGCTACGTCACGACCGACAACTACCGCGTGTGGTTCGGCCAGGTCGTCGAGGACATCCTGGCGTGGACTGCGGGATCACCGGTACGCGTCCTTTGACCGTGACCGCTACTCGCTGCTGACCACCCGCGACGAGTTGATCTTCAGGGTGCCGTCTTGGTTCACCAGGCCGAACTCGGTCTGCTCGGTAGTCACCCGCCCGTCCCTGAAGTGATAGGTCAGTGTCGCGGTGGCGGTGCTGGGCGGTGACCCGCTCGCACCGCTGACGTCGACCCGATCGATGCTGTGCCACCACTTTTCGTAACTGCCCCGGCCGCCTGCCGTCCCCTGCTGGTAGCTCGGCGTGAGCAACTGCCAACCAGCACTCGTGTCGCCAGGCACCACCGAGTAGTAATGCGTGATCGAGTCGGCGAGTTGCTGAGCCGTGGTTGTGCCGGTTGGTGCCGTCGACGTCGCCGTCGTTGAGGACGCAGGGGCAGACGGTGGCGTGGTCGTCGGTGTCGGGGTCGGCTTCGGCCGCTTCGACGCATGCGTGCGCGAGCGCTTGTGCGACGTGGGGGAGCGGTGGGTCGGGCGCGGTCTGGTCGATTGGGTCGGTCCGAGCCCCTGGTTGCCGCCGCGATTGCCATTCGTCGCGCCGCTGTTGCTCAATAGCACGATCGCAAGCACGGCCGCCAGAACCACCACGATCGCGGCGGCCAGGATCGGTATCCAACCGCGGCGATGCTCTTCGCGTACCGGCATCAGTTCGGGGGGCAGTGGCGGTGGAGCCGACGGCGGTGCGGGTAGCCGGTTCGCGACCGGCATCGCCTTGGTGTACTCATCGCGGCGGATGTACTCGGTCTCGGCCGAAGTGGCCGGCTCCGACGCGCCGCGGGGCAACGTGCCGAGCGTGTTGGCCACAGTGACCATGTCAGGACGTGCCGACGGATCCGGGTTCATCATGTCGCGCAGGACCGGTGCCAACGGCCCGCTGCGCACGGCCGGCGCAGGCTGGCCCGACGCGACGCGGTGCAGCACGGCCATCGCGTTCTGGTCGGTGCCGAACGGCGGGGTGCCTTCCATCGCCATGTACAGCGTGGAGCCGAGCGAGTAGACGTCCGAGGCGAAGCTCGACTGCGCCCCGCGCGCGACTTCGGGTGCTAGGTAGGCGGGGGTTCCGGTGACCATGCCGGTCGAGGTGAGGGTGACATCGTCGAACGCGTGCGAGATGCCGAAGTCGGTGATCTTCGCGCTGCCGTCATCGGCGATCAGCACGTTGCCTGGCTTGACGTCGCGGTGCACGATGCCGGCCCGGTGTGCTGCGGCGAGCGCGGCCGCGACCTGGGTGCCGATGCGGGCAACCTCGGCCCCCGGCAGCGGCCCACGGTCGCGGATGATGTCCTGCAGGCTGGTGGACGGGACGTACTGCATCACCAGCGATGGCTGGCCGTTGTCGTCGACGATGTCGTAAACCTGCACCGCGTTCGGGTGGTGCAGCCGCGCGGTGATGCGTGCTTCGCGCATCGCGCGCTGGATCGCCACCTCGGTGTCGGCCTTGCTCAGGCCGGGCTGCAAGCGCAGTTGCTTGACCGCAACCGTGCGTTGCAGGCGTTCGTCATGGGCTTCCCAGACAGTGCCCATCCCGCCGGTCGCGAGCCGGTTGACGAGCCGGTAACGCCCGCCGATGACGGCGCCTGTGCCAGACACCGTCATCACCTCCGCGTTGCGATATTGGCCGAATCGTCCCTTCAGCGACTCTACCCAAATCCCCGCTGATCCTTCCCTGAGCGCGACTGGCGCTGCGCAGTTAAGCTCGTCGGCGATGACCGGGGCACATTCGACAACGGCGACGATCGAGTTCGACGACGTCGTCGATTTCGTCACCGCCCCGGAGATCCAGCGGCGCGGCGTCGAGCTGATGGCCAAGCCCGGTCTGCAGGCTCTCGTCGCCGATCTGTCCAAGGTCACTTTCATCGATTCCAGTGGATTATCGGTGCTCGTTTATCTGAACGGCCGCTGCGACAAGCGCGGTTTGCGCCTGGCGCTGCAGGACGTGCCCCGCCGCGCTCGAAGCTTGATCGATTCGCTCGGCCTCGCCATATAGTTCGGGCTCGGCTAACCCCGACGCGCCGGAGGCGTGTGATCCGGTTTAACGCTATGTGAAGTCAGAGTTGCCGAACTCTCGATGGCGGGTCTAACTTCCCGTCTATGAGCCCGGCCGGAGGCCCCCACCCCGGCGTCGCGAGCAGCGTGCTGATTGCTGACGACGACGATGACATCTGCGCGCTCGTAGCTGCCATCCTGACCCGCGCCGGTTTCCACACCGAGACCGTCGACGGCGGCCGGGAGGCGCTTGCCGCGGCGCGCCGCGAGGCGCCGCAACTGTACGTGCTCGACGTGCGGATGCCCGACATCAACGGCCTCGACGTGTGCCGCGAACTCAAGAGCAACGACGAGACGAACGGCCCGGTGCTGCTGATCAGCGCGGAGTCGTCCACGGACGACGTGGCAGCCGGCTACGCCGCCGGCTGCGACGACTACCTGCCCAAGCCGTTCAGCTCGAGCGAACTGGTGCGCCGCGTCGATCAGCTGCTGGCCAACGAAACCTCCTGATCAGCCGGCCAGCGTCGGCGCCAAGCCGAAGGCTGCGAACAGCGCCGTGCCGAACGTGGTGATCTCGGCGATCGTCCCCTCCTCGATGCGCAGCACGTCGAGCTTGAACGCGCGGAACTGTGCATCGCCGGGCCGGCGCAGGTAACTCGCCGCAGTCGGCATTCGGTTGGCCATCGTTGGCAAGAGGCGCCAGTCACCGTCTCGGTTCGGACCGAACGCATTGCTGATCAACGCGCCCACTGCGTCGATGCCGTCGAAGCACATTGGCAGCGGAGGCATCGTGACGCGGATGTCGGTGGCGGCGATCGCGACTGCCGCGGCGGCGTCGCAGCGCTCGTGCGCGTCGATGAATCCGGCGAGCAGAGCACGCTCGTCGGAGCTGGGCTCGTGCGCTGTCCACTCTGTGCGGTGCGAGGGCAGGTGTTGTTGCATCGTCGTGCGCGCGCGTTGCAAGGCGCTGTTGGCGGCCGCGACGCTGGTGTCGAGCAGCTCCGCAGTCTCAGTCGCTGTCATCGCGAGGACGTCACGTGCGAGCAACGCTGCGCGTTGGCGCGGCGGCAGTACCTGCAACGCGGCAAGGAACGCGAGTTCGATCGTCTCGCGGGCGACCGCGATGGCGTCGGGTTCGGTATCGCTGGGCGCCATCTCGTCCAACAGCTGGTCGGGGTAGGGCTGCAACCACGGGACGTCGGCGAACGAGGTCAGCCGCGCGCGCGAACGGATCACGTTCAGGCAGACGTTCGTGGCGATTCGGTAGAGCCAGGCGCGGGCGAGCTTGGTGCCCTCGAAGCGTTCGCGTGCGCGCCACGCGCGCAGCAGGGTTTCCTGCACCGCGTCCTCGGCCTCGTCGAACGAGGCGAGCATGCGGTAGCAGTGCACATGCAGTTCGCGGCGGTGCCGCTGCGCCAGCGCTTCGAAGGTCGCGTCGTCAAGCGCCGCTGTCATGGCCGTGCTCCTGCAGGACGAACGTGTTGCCGTCCGGGTCGGCGAAATCGGCGAAGGAGTTGTAGTCGGTGTGTGCAGCATCGACGCCGTCGGCCCAGCCGTTGGGAGTCATGTGCCGGATCGGAGCGACGTCGACGCCACGACCGGTCAGTTCGGCATGCGCAGCTGCGATGTCGGCGACGACGATGTGCAGTCCCTTGACCGCGCCCGGTGTTGCGTCGGTGATGCCGACGCCGACCATGACCGAGCATTGCGAGCCTGGTGGGGTCAGCTGCACCACGCGGAACTCGTCGCCGGCGCGGTGGTCGACGTCGCAAGTGAAGCCGAGCTCTTCGGTGTAGAAAGCCTTGGCGCGGTCTACGTCTGCGACAGGCAGTGGCACGACTTCGAGTTTCCAATCCATGACGGGCATCCTTCCTGGTCGCGTCAACGCAGCACGAGGCCGCAGGTCACGTTGGTCATCGTGCCGGTGATGCCGCTTGCGTAGTCGGAGGCGAGGAACGCGGCCGTCTCGGCGACATCGGCCAGCCGTGGCGGGCGGCGCAGAGCTGCCATCGACGCGATCATCTGCAGCGCGGCTTCCGCGCCCGGGTTGCCTTCGCCGCTGACATCACTGATCTTGCGATCGGTCAGCGACTCTTCTACGCCGGCCGTCCAGATGCCGCAGACACGCACCCCGGCCGGTCCGAGTTCAGCGGCCAGGTAGCGCATGTACGTCTCGGTGGCGGCGTCGGCCGGACCGGTGCTGCCCATGCCCGGCATCGCACCGGCGCCGGACGCGCTGTTGAGGTGCAGCACGACGCCCGAACCTTGCTTGCTCATGTGCCGCGCGGCCGCACGCGAGGTGATGAAGTTCGAGCGCAGGCCGACGTCGACGGCTTCGAGCAACTGGTCGGCGGTCATGTCGACCAGCGGCGTGCCCTGCACGTCACCGCGGCGGATCAGGTTGAGCGTGACGTCGACTGAGCCGTGCTCGGCGACCACCCGCTCGACGTGCGCCTGTACCGCGCTCTCGTCGAGCGCGTCGAAGGCAGCGACGTCGACCTGGCCACGGGCGTTCGCTATCTCGCTCGCCGCGATATCGAGACTCTCTTGCGTGCGTCCGACCAGGTGCACGTGTGCGCCCTCGCGGGCGAAGGTGCGGGCGACTCCGGCCCCGATGCTGCCTGCGCCGCCGTAGATGATCGCGTTCTTGCCCGCCAAGATGCCCATGGTGTGCGTCCCCTGTCTGTGAGTGATCTGTAGTGACCTTTCGAACGTGTAACACCGCAGCCGGGCAGAACTCATCGGTGCATCGATGAGTTGTTCCGTACCGTTGTGGAATGACCCAGCGCGAGGCACCGTCGGCGCGCAAGCTCGGGCGGTTCGGCGCCTTCCGGGATCGGGTGCGCAGCACGCGGTCGGGACGGCTCGCCTGGCGCATCGTCGTCACGGTGGCCGGTGTGGTGGTCATCGCCGGCGGCATCGTGCTGCTGGCGATTCCCGGGCCGGGCTGGCTGGTCATCTTCGCCGGTCTCGGGCTGCTGGCCACGGAGTACTCGTGGGCCCGCCGGTTGCTGTGGTGGGCACGGGCGCGGGTGACGCAATGGACCCGGTGGGTGAGTACGCTGGGTCTTCCGCTGCAGGTGCTGTTGGGTTTGCTGGGCTTGGCCGTACTGGCTGCGCTGGCCTGGGGAGCTTGGTGGATCTACACGCGCTGAGGCCCGTGTAATCTGTCAAGGCTGTGACGGGCCGCGCCCGTCGCGGGCGATTAGCTCAGCGGGAGAGCACTGCCTTCACACGGCAGGGGTCACTGGTTCGATCCCAGTATCGCCCACCCTCATAAGTCCCGGATTTGCTGGGCTTCCTTCCGATCAGACACGGCACGTGCCAGATACGTGCCAGAGCTGGCGGGAGGGACATGTACGCAGATGAGCGGCTACCGAAGCAGCGCGTTCCGGCACGCGTGCGAGCGCGATGGCTGTTTCCACGACCAGTTGCCGAACT
>DASRSG010000124.1:0-16175 GCA_035656595.1 Jatrophihabitantaceae bacterium
TCGCCGAGCGGCACCTTGCTGCTCGGCACCGGTGCCGCGATCTGCGTGGTCGCATATCGCGTCATGCTGCGCATCGGACGGCTGCCCGAAGATCGCCGGGTGCTGCAGTGAGCGACGCCTGCGGAGCGATCCGATGAGCTACTGGGTGCTCGGTGCGATTCTCGGTGCGATGGCCGCGACGGGGGTGCTCATCGCGGTGCGCGCCGCGCCACCGCTTCGTCCGATCCGGCTGGTCGACCGGGTCGCGCCGTACTTGGCCGACACGCCACGTCCGTCCCGCCTGCTTGCGCAACCCTCGGCGAGTGCGACACCGTTCGCCGTTGCCCGGCGCTTGTTCGGTCCGGTCCTGAGCGAGCTCACCGCCTTTCTCGACAAGACGGTCGGCGGGTCGGCATCGGTGCGCCGGCGACTCAATGGATTGAGCAGCCGGCTCACGGCCGAGGAGTTCCGCATCGAGCAGATCGTGTGGGGCGCATGCTCGATGCTCGGCGCGGGACTGCTCGTCGGTCTCGGCGGATGGGCACGAGGTGCCGTCAATCTCGTGCTGGTGGCGGTCGTTGCTGTCGCCGGCCTGCTGGGCGGCGTGCTCGGTCGCGACTGGTACCTGACCCGCCAACTAGACCGCCGCGAGGCGACGATGCTGGCCGAGTTCCCGGTGCTCGCCGATCTGCTGGCACTCGCTGTGGTGGCCGGCGAGGCGCCGCAGGATGCATTGCGACGCGTGTGCCGATTGACCGGCGGCGAGTTGGCGCGCGATCTCGATGCGGCGCTCGCGCGGTCGCGCACCGGTGTGCCCTTGACCAACGCGCTGTCCGAGGCCGCGGAGCGAACCACGCTCGAGCCGTTTGCCCGCTTCATCCAAGGCATCGTGGTCGGGCTCGAGCGCGGCACACCGCTGGCCGACGTCTTGCGTGCCCAGGCGGCCGACGTGCGCGAGATAGGCAAGCGTGCGTTGCTCGAAGCCGGCGGCCGCAAGGAAATCTCGATGATGGTGCCGGTTGTCTTCTTGATCTTGCCGGTCACCGTGCTGTTCGCGCTTTATCCGGGCTTGCTGACACTTACGTCGCTGGCCCATTGATCAATAGGAGGTAGTCATGCTGGAGTTCATTGCCATCTGGTTGGGCGGGGCGGTCGATCGCTTGCGCGGCGAGGATCGCGAACGAGGCGACGTCCCCGGGTGGGTGATGGTCACGGTCATGTCGGCGATCTTGGTGGTCGCGATCCTCGGCGTGTTCGAGCCGCAGATCAAGCACGCGGTCACCAGCGCGATCGACTCGGTCAGCGGCAACTAGTCCCATGCGTCGCGCAAGCGACGCGGGTGCGGCCGTTGTCGAGTTCGTCCTGATCTCAGTGCTGCTCGTCCTGTTGCTGTTCGGAGTGCTGCAGGTCGGCGTCTACTTCTACGCCCGCAACATCGTCGCGGCCTCGGCTGCCGACGCGGCGCGCTATGCGGCCGCGGTCGGCGTCGCGCCATCTGCCGGCGCTGTTCGCGCCAAGCAGTTGATCGCGGACGGGCTCGGTGCTGCCCAGGCGCGCGCAATCAGGTGCACCAGCCGATCGGGCACCGACGCGCGCTCCGGCCTGCCGGTCACCACGGTGCATTGCGTCGGCAAGGTGCGTGCGCTGTTGATCGCAACCAACCTGCCGTTGACGGTCGACTTCACCTCGTCCGCGCTGCGGGAGCAGACGCCATGAGATCGCGGGACGACGGCGGTAGCGCGATCATCGAGTTCGTCTTCGTCGCCGTGATCGTCATGGTGCCGCTGGTGTATCTCATCGTCGCCGTCGCGTCGATCCAGCGCAGCGAGCTCGCGGTTTCGCAAGCAGCCCGCGAGGCAGGGCGGGCATTTGCGACGGCTGATCGTGCCGACCAGGCGTTGCCGCGCGCCGACGCGGCGGTGCGGATCGCCCTGACCAATCAGGGGCTGTCCGACGACGTGGACGTGCGGTACGTGCCGGCCGGCGCATCGTGCAGCGATCCGACGATCACGCCGCGACTCGTCGCGGGTGCGCAGTTCACCGTGTGCGTGACGCGACACGTGCGCGTGCCGGGCGTACCAAGTGTGCTCGCCGGCAAGGGCATCACCACGATCGGCGAATACGTTGTGCACATCGACGACTATCGAGTGGTGTCATGAGCGACTCTTGGAAGGGTGACCGCGGGTCGACCCTGCCGCTCATTCTCGGTTTCTTCCTGATCGCGTTGATCATGATCGCCGGGTCGGTGGCCGCTGGTGACGCGTTCGTCCAACAGCGCGGCCTGCAAGACGTCTGCGACGGCGCCGCGACTGCGGCAGCGGCCGGCGGCGTCGATCTCGGACGCGGCGGCGCGCTCGAGTCCGAACATGCGCTGCAGTTCGGCGATGTACGCGGCGCGGTGCTGCAGTACCTGGCTCGCGACCCGTCCCGGCGCAGTGTTCACGTGAACACTGCGCTCTCGGCAGATGCCGAGACGCTCACCCTCACCTGCGAGCAGACCGACCGCATCGCCTTCGGCGCGATGTTCGGCAAGGGTGGCGGTGTCCACCACGTCGTCACCTCGAGTGCGCGCGCTCCGCTGTCGTAGCCATCACCGTGACAACATCGGTGTCCGGGTCATCGTGCTCAACCAACACTGACGACGGACGCGCTGCTGGGCGAACCGCGGACCGACAGAAGCGACAACTTCTCCGTACGGTGCTGCTCGCGCGCACAGCCGGTTCCGGCGCGGTATCTTCTGCGCGCACAGGATCTCGGGGAGGGCGTTGCGTGGGGATCAGGGACGAGGTCGAGCGGCGCCGTGCCGCCGACGATGTGCAGGTGCAGCGCCAGCTCGCCGCCGACGTGCAGACGGCGGCTCGCGAGACCCGCTACGAAGCCGAGATGCGCGAGCTGGCGACCCAGTTCGGTCAGTGGGCAGCGTCGGACAACCTTCCGTACACCATCGTCGAGGGCGCGTTGCGCAAGCGTCGCGGCTGGCTCGTCCAGCAGTCGATCGGGTCGACCTGGCGCACCTACCTTGCGGTGATGGACGACGGTGAGGTCCGATTTCAGCGAAGTGGGCGCCTTGACCACATATCGGTGTCGGACCTGAAGTCCGACATCGCGCGGACGGTCGCATTGCACGGATCGGCATGGCCCTTCGACTCGTAACCCGAGATGCACGATCGGGCTGTCAAACACGACTAATTCGTGCAGATATCTGGCTCTTCCAAAGTCGAACAGTCAGAATCGGCGCACAGCGCTCCGTACCGGTGAGTGCGACGGGGAGGGAACCCGGGAATGCTGGCTACTGACGACACGATGACCCGGATCGGCAAGGGCATAGAGCTCGCCCGCAAGGGCAAACGAGAACAGGCGCGCGTGCTCTTCGATGCGATGTGGCGTGAACTCGGTGACGACGGCGATGCCTTGCGGCGCTGCGCGCTCGCACACTCGATGGCCGATGTGCAGGACAACCTGGACGACGAGTTGGAGTGGGATCTCACCGCGCTCGACGCAGCCAGGATCGCCACCGACGACGACGTCAGCGCGGCCGGGCTGGCCGGCACGATCAGCGACTTCTACCCCTCGCTGTACCTCAACCTGGCTGATGTGCACAGCCGGCTCGGCAATTACGTCGATGCGCGGGCATACCTGGCGCTCGCGCGCGAACATGTCGCCAGGCTCGCGGTGGGCGACTACCGGCGGATGATCGCCGACGCGCTCGATCGGGTGGCCATGCGGCTCGCCACGACTCGCGTGTAGGCAGCGGCGCTCAGTCCCATTGCAACTGCGCGACGGTGTCGAGGATGCGGTCGATGCCGGGCAGGTGATGCTCTTCAAGCATGGGCGGCGGGTACGGGATGTCGTAGCCGGTAACGCGCAGGATCGGCGCCTCGAGGGAGTGGAAGCATTGCTCGGTGACCCGCGCGACGACCTCGGCGCCGTAGCCGCCGAAGCCGGATGCTTCATGCACGACGATCGCGCGGCCGGTCTTGCGCACCGACTCGACGACCGTCGCGTCGTCGAACGGGGCGAGGCTGCGCAGGTCGATCACCTCGAGATCCCAGCCCTCGTCGACGCCGACGGCCGCCGCTTCGAGTGCCGTCGCGACCACCCCGCCGTAGGTGATGACCGTGGCGTCCTTGCCGGGGCGGCGCACGACCGCGCTCGACATTGCCGGGCCGTCCGGGGTCAGCACGGCGGTCTCCTTGTTCCAGTACCGGCGCTTGGGCTCCAGGAAGATCACCGGGTCTGGGCACTCAATCGCCTGCCGTAGCAGGCGATACGCATCCGACGGTGATCCCGGGGTGACTACCCGAAGCCCGGGCGTGTGCGTGTAGTACGCCTCGGACGAATCGCAATGGTGCTCGACGCCGCCGATGCCGCCGCCGTAGGGAATGCGCACGACGACCGGCAGTTGGATCGCGCCGCGGGTGCGGTTGTGCATCTTGGCCAGGTGGCTGGTGATCTGCTCGAAGGCCGGATACGCGAACGCGTCGAACTGCATCTCGACGACGGGACGCATGCCGTTCATCGCCATGCCGATCGCGGTGCCGACAATGCCCGCTTCAGCGAGCGGGGTGTCGAAGACCCGGTGTTCGCCGAAGCGTGCGGCAAGTCCGTCGGTGACCCGGAAGACGCCGCCGAGCGTGCCGACATCCTCACCGAAGATCAACACGCGGTCGTCGGCGAGCATCGCGTCGGCGAGCGCCTGATTGAGCGCGCTCGACATCGTGACGCTCTGCGTCGCGGAACGATCAAGAACGCCGGTCATTCGGCCAGCTCGGCAATCAACTGGTCGCGCTGGCGCTGCAATGCCGGCGTCGGCGTGGCATACACGGTGTCGAACATCTCCGACGGCGACGGCGATACGTCGACGTTCATCCGGGTGCGCACCGACTCGGCGAACTGCTCGGCCTCTGCGGTGAAGTCGGGCAGTGCGCCGGTCGCGCGCAGATAGATTTCCAGGCGTGCGATCGGGTCGCGCGCGAGCCACTCCTGCACCTCTGACTTGTCGCGGTAGCGGGTCGCGTCGTCGGCATTGGTATGCGCCTCGATGCGGTAGGTGATCGCCTCGATCAAGGTCGGGCCCTCACCGCGAACGGCTGACTCGATCGCCGCGCGGGTGGTCGCGTAGACGCCGGCGGCGTCGTTGCCGTCGATCAGCTTGCCGGGCATGCCGTACCCGATCGCCTTGTGCGCCAGCGACGGTGCGGCGCTCTGCTTGGCCAGCGGCACGCTGATCGCGTAGCCGTTGTTCTGCACGAGGAACACCACCGGCGCCTTCCACACGGCGGCGAAGTTGAGGGCCTCGTGCGTATCGCCCTCGCTGGTCGCGCCGTCGCCGAGCAGGACGAGCGCGACGGTGTCCTCGCCCTTCAGGCGGGCAGCGTGCGCCAGGCCGACCGCATGCAGGGTGTTGGTGGCGAGCGGCGTGCACTGCGGCGCGACGCGGTGCGCATACGGGTCGTAGCCGCAGTGCCACGAACCGCGCAACAGGGTGAGCACCTCGATCGGGTCGACCGAGCGGGTCACGATCGCGACCGAATCGCGGTAGGTCGGGAACAGCCAGTCGCACGGACGCAGCGCCACCACCGGGCCGACCTCGCACGCGTCCTGCCCACGCGAGGACGGGTAGACCGCCAGGCGGCCCTGCTTGGTGAGCGCGGTGGCCTGCGCATCGAAACGGCGGCCGATGACCATCCGGCGGTACAGCTCGACGAGGGTCGCGCGATCGGGCAGACCGATCGGATCGAGCGCGGTGCCGTGCGCGTCGATCAGCGTGTGCGGCGTGGTGTCGGGCAGGGCTGCGGTTTCGTCGAGAAGAGACAACGATGGCTCCTTCGGACGTGGGACTCCCTGGCTGCAATGATCCCCAATTTGGCGGCCATACGTATACGCGGACTCGCCGATGCAAGACGAATGGCTTGCGCGCCGGCTAAGATTCGGGCTTATGGCTGGTGAAGACGCTTTCAATGGCCGCTCGTCCGGACAGATGGCTCCACTCGACGAGGTCGACCGCGGCATCGTCGACGCCCTGCGCGCCGACGGGCGGCTGTCGATGCGGGCCCTCGCCACCCGGCTGCACATCTCGCGTGCCGGCGTCTACAGCCGGGTCGAGCGGCTGGAACGCGACGGGGTGATCACCGGCTACAGCGCGACCGTCGATCCGCTGCGGCTGGGCCGGTCGCTGTCGGCCTACGTGAACCTCAAGGTCGCGCAGCAGTCGTGGAAGACGCTGCGCAAGCGGGTGCTCGCGATCGACGACGTCGACCATGCCGCGCTGGTGTCCGGCGAGTACGACATCGTGCTGCTCGTGCGCACCCGCGATATCGAGACGCTGCGCGATCTCGTCCTTACCCGGCTGCAGGACATGCCTGAGGTGCTGGCCACCCAGACCGTCCTGATCTTCGACGAACTGGTGCCCGGCTAGAGGTACTGGCCGGTGGGCGCGCTGGGCTTCCACCGCCCGCTGCGAGCCACCTCGAGCAATCGCGCGGCGGTCAGGTCGGCGCCGTGTTCGAGCACCGCCCGCCGTGCAATCTCGCGCAGATCCGCGCCCGACGCGCCGTCGGTGGCAGCGGCAACATCGGCGAGGCGGAACGACCCGAGCGTGTGCAGGTAGCCAGCGAGAATGGCTTCACGCGCGGCACGGTCGGGCAGCGGCACCGTGATCACTGAGTCGAACCGGCCCGAACGAATCAGGGCGGGGTCTAGGGATTCGACCACATTGGTGGTCGCCACCGTGATGACAGGAGCCGGCGGCGCGAACCCGTCGAGCTGCGCGAGCAGTTCGTGCAGCATCGGCCCGTCGGTGCCGGCTCGGCGGTCGCCTGCGATCAGGTCGAGATCGTCGAGGAGGACGGCGGCGGGCGCGACCTGCGGCAGCGAGCGGTAGAGCCGAGCCAGCCCGTCCGGAGTCGCTCCCGGCTGCACGATCAGGATGGTGGTGCCAGCCGGTAGCTCGGCGGCGATGACTCGGCACAACGCGGTCTTGCCGACCCCCGGCGGTCCGACGAGGAGCAGCCCACGCGACGCACCAAGGCCCGACGACACCAGCACGTCACCGTGCCGAACGAGGCCACCGATAGTCGTGTCGATCTCGGCCCACACCGAGTCGGTGTGGATCACCTGCGCACGCGACGTACGGCTCGTCGCGATCGGGTCGAAGGACAGGCCGCGTCCGGCCCACACCCGCAACGTCTGGCCGCGGTAGAAGTTGTCCTCGCGCCTGGCCCGCGCGCGCAAAGCCGTGAGCGCGGCCCGGGCGCGGTCATGGTCGTCACGGCGGACGCTGATCATGATGATCTTCTGGCTGCCCCGCCAGGTGATCACGATGACCGCGTCGAAGTCGAACGCTTCGCCGGCCGGAACGAAGGCGGCGAGGTCGTCGGGTGCGACGGCTACCTCGTCCGGCGCGATCTTGACCAGCGAGTGACTCGGCGACCCGGTGCCTTCGTCGTCGGCAAGCACGGCGCTGGCCGCGTTGACCAGCAACCGCTCGACCGCCACGCACACGAGTGGATCGTCGATGCCGGGCAGCGCCGCCGTGACGGTGCCGATCTCGCTTCGCGGTACGCGCAGGTGGTCACCGACGAACGTCTGCAACGTGCGCGGGGGATCGATCAGCGCAGCACCGAGGAGCCGGCCGAGAGCGGACAGCGTCAACCGGACCTCGCGCGGTTCGTCGCGCAGGTCAGTAGGCGCGCTGGGCAGCGCGACGTCGTCCTCGATGGTCGTCATGATCTTTTCTGGTTGCTGAAGGGCCGACCGACCAGGTTCGGTCATCAATGGCCTGATGGCAACGCATTAATGCCGCCGTCGTACCACCCGAACCAGGACGTCCGAGCTGCACCAGACGTTGCATGGCGACCGTAGGCTCATAGCCGTGAGTAGCCCAGGCGGTAACCGGCAACAAGGCGCCCGGACCTCGATCGTGACGATTGACGACGACCCGGGCGTCTCGCGGGCGGTGGCCCGTGACCTGCGACGTCGCTACGGCGACATGCACCGCATCGTGCGGGCCGAGTCCGGCGAGCAGGCCCTCGAGGCGCTGCGTGAGATGAAGCTGCGCGGCGATTCGGTCGCGGTGCTGCTCGCCGACTACCGGATGCCGAACATGAGCGGGCTGCAGTTCCTCGAGCACGCCATGGATCTGTACCCGGGCGCGCGCCGGGTGCTGCTCACCGCCTATGCCGATACCGATGCCGCGATCGATGCGATCAACGTCGTCGACCTGGACTACTACTTGCTCAAGCCCTGGGATCCGCCCGAAGAGAAGCTGTACCCCGTCATCGACGCCCAGCTCGAGGCATGGGCGGCCAGCGACTACCGTCCGGTGCCCGAGACGAAGGTGGTCGGGCACCGCTGGTCGGCCCGCTCGTCGGAGGTGCGCGAGTTCCTGGCGCGCAACCAAGTGCCCTATCGCTACTACACGTCCGAGACGCCCGAGGGAAAGCGGCTGCTCGAGGCGGCGAGCGTCGACAAGCACGACGTGCCACTGGTCGTCACCCCGGACGGCACGACGCTGATCCAGCCAACCGACGGCGAGATGGCCGGACACGTCGGGCTGATCACCACACCGTCGCAGGACTTCTACGACCTGATCGTCATCGGCGGCGGCCCGGCTGGGCTGGGGTCGGCGGTGTACGGCGCGTCCGAAGGGCTTCGGACGGTGCTGGTGGAGCGGCAGGCGACCGGCGGGCAGGCCGGGCAGAGCTCGCGCATCGAGAATTACCTCGGCTTCCCCGACGGGGTATCGGGCTCGCAGCTAACCGAACGGGCTCGCCGTCAGGCGATCAAGTTCGGCGCGGAACTGATCACCACGCGCGACGTCGTCGAACTCGACGTGCAGGGCGCCGGGCGCACCGTGCGGTTCGCCGACGGCGGATCGATCTCGGCGCACACCGTCATCCTCGCGACCGGAGTCTCGTACCGGCAGCTCGACGCGAACGGCCTGGAGAACCTCACCGGCCGCGGCGTGTTCTACGGCTCAGCGCTGACCGAGGCGGCCAACTGCGCCCAGCAGGACGTCTACATCGTCGGTGGCGCCAACTCGGCCGGGCAGGCCGCCGCGTACCTCGCACGCGGGGCGAAATCGGTGACGATCCTGGTGCGTGGCGACACCCTCGAATCGTCCATGTCCTACTACCTCATCCAGCAGATCGAGGCGATCGACAACATCACCGTGCGCACCTGGACCGAGGTCATCGAGGCCCACGGCGAGAAGCAGCTCGAGCAGATCACGCTGCGCGACAAGAACACCGGCCACATCGAGATCGTCGACGCCGGCTACCTGTTCGTGTTCATCGGGGCGGCACCGCGCACCGATTGGTTGGACGGAGTGGTGCTGCGCGACGACCACGGGTTCGTCATTGCCGGCCCCGACCTCACTGCCGAGAACGGCCTGCCCTCTGAATGGATTCTCGACCGGCAACCGTTCCACCTCGAGACGAGCGTGCCGGGCGTCTTCGCCGCCGGCGACGTGCGGGCCGAATCGGCCAAGCGGGTCGCGTCGGCGGTGGGCGAAGGGGCGATGGCCGTCATGCTCGTGCACCGCTATCTGGAGGGTTTGTGACGATGGCTGAACACCTGCCATGTGACATCGACGAGCTGCGCTCGCTGTTCCTGTTCGAGAAGCTCAGCGATGACCAGCTGATCTGGTTGTGCGAGCACGGCCACATCGAATGGTTCGAGCCCGGCTGGATCGCCAAGGAGGGTGACCCGGCGGACTGTTTCTTTGTACTGCTCGACGGCACGATCGTGCTGTCAAGGCGCGTCGGCGCCGACGACGTCGAAATCAACCGCACTGACCAGCGCGGCGTCTACACCGGCGCCTGGGCCTCCTATCTCGGCGACCGCGCCCCGCAGACCTATCCAGGGTCGACGCGCGCCCTCACCCGCTGCCGGATGTACGTGCTAGGCGCACACGACTTCGGTGACTTGATGGGCGAATGGTTCCCGATGGCCAAGCACCTGCTCGAAGGGCTGTTCTTCGGCGGCCAGGCCAACCAGCGCAGCGTCGCCCAGCGCGAGCGGCTACTCGCCCTGGGCTCGCTCTCGGCCGGGCTCACCCATGAGCTGAACAACCCGGCCGCGGCAGCCGTGCGGGCCACCTCGTCGTTGCGCGAGCGGGTTGCGGGCATGCGCCAGAAGCTGGCCGCGATCGCCGGCGGCGCCTGGGACCGCAGCCAGCTCGAGACCCTCATTCAGCTGCAGCAGCGGGCCGTCGAGCACGTCGCCAAGGCGCCGGACCTCAGCCCGCTCGAGGCAGCCGACCGCGAGGACGCACTCACCGGCTGGTTCGACGACCACAACGTGCGCAGCGGCTACGAGATCTCGTCGACCTTCGTGCAGTCGGGCATAGACGTGGAGTGGCTCGACCAGATCGCCGACATCGTCGACGACGGCATGCTCGAAGGCGCGGTGCGCTGGCTGAACTACACCCTCGAAACCGAACTGTTGATGAACGAGATCGAGGACTCGACCACACGCATCTCAACGCTGGTTTCGGCCGCGAAGCAGTACTCGCAGATGGATCGTGCGCCGCACCAGGTGCTCGACATCCACGAACTCCTCGACAGCACCCTGATCATGCTGAGCCGCAAGATCGGCGACCACGTCACCGTCGTGAAGGAGTACGACCGATCGCTGCCCGACGTTCCGGTCTACGGCGCCGAGATGAACCAGGTCTGGACGAACATCATCGACAATGCCTTGCAGGCGATGGCCGGCGAAGGCACCCTCACCATCCGGACCAGCCGCGTAGACGACTCAGTGCTCATCGAGATCGGCGACACCGGCCCGGGTGTCCCTGAGGACATCGTGTCGCGCATCTTCGAGCCGTTCTTCACCACCAAGCCGGTGGGCGAAGGCACCGGCCTCGGCCTCGACATCTCCTATCGCATCGTGGTGAACAAGCATCACGGCGATCTGACCGTGCAGTCCGAACCGGGCGACACTCGCTTTCGGGTGCGACTGCCGTTTCGTGCGGAGGTCGACGCATGACCGCGGCAGGCGGCATCGACCCGTCCGTGCCACCGAGCGGTACCGGCTGCATCGAGTGTGATGCAGCGGGCGGTTGGTGGGTGCATCTGCGGCGCTGCGCGCGGTGCGGCCACATCGGTTGCTGCGACTCGTCACCCGAGCAGCATGCGAGCAAGCACGCCGGTGACACCGGACACCGCCTCGTGCAGAGCTTCGAGCCGGGCGAGAACTGGTTCTGGGACTACGAGAGCAACGACTACTATGACGGCCCGCAGCTCGCAGATCCGCAGCACCGCCCGGCCGACCAGTCGGTTCCCGGCCCGAGCGATCGCGTGCCACCGGACTGGCGCTCGAAGGTGCACTGAGTTGCTCGGTTGGCTGCGCGCGCACGATCCGAACTGGTACACGCTGCGCCGCTCGCTGCGCGCCGCAGTCGTGGTGCCGGTCAACTTCGCGGTCGGTTCGCAGTTGATCGGCAATGCGCAGGTCGCGACGTTCGCTGCGTTCGGCTCGTTCGCGATGCTGATCTTCGTCAACTTCCCGGGGGGACGGGTCGCGCGCACCGGTTCGTATCTGGTGCTCGCTGCAGCTGGCGCCGTGCTGATCGCGCTCGGCACGCTCGTCGCGACGCCCGACTGGCTCGCTGTCGTCGCGATGGGCGTTGTCGCGTTCGGCGTGCTGTTCTCGGGCGTGGTCAGCTCAACGCTCAACGCCGGTACGCAGGCGGCGCTGCTGGCCTTCATCCTCGCGGTGATGCTGCCGGGCGTGCGCGGCGACCTGCCGGAACGGCTGGCCGGCTGGGGACTGGCCGCCGCGCTCGCCATCCCGGTGGCAGTGCTGGTGTGGCCGCCCGACGACCAGAACGTGCTGCGGATGAAAGCGGCCGCCGTGTGCCGCGCGCTGGCCGCGATGCTCCACCTCGAGCAGCCACCGCCAGGGGCCGGCGATCCGCTCGTCGCGCTGAGCCGTTCTGCCGGTCAGCTGCGGCAGGCCTTTCGCACATCGGCCGCGCGGGCCGTCGCGCTGAGCACCGGCGCGCGCCTCGTCGTCCGCCTCGCCGACGAGCTGGAATGGCTCACGACAGCGGTGATCAACGCCTGCGCCGACGCACCGGAGGGCTGGCCCGAGCAGGGCCGCCGGTTGCGCGACGCCGCCTCGCGCGTGCTGGCCGCAGCAGCGGACACCCTTGATCACAACGGCGACGGGCCTGCGCTCACGGCATGCGGCACGCTGGAGGATTGCGTCGCCGCACTCGAAGAGGCCCGCAAGGCGGTCGCCGACGAAACGCTGGCCGAGCTGCGCGCCAGCACGAAGGTGCGCGATGCCGTGACAACGGCGGGCGAGTTCGACCGCCCGCTCTATGCCGCGCACGAACTCGGCTACACGGTCGCACTATCCGCGCGCACGGTGTCGGCGATCGCCGCTGCCGACTCGCGGCGCTGGTGGGCGCGCCTGGTCGGCCGCCAACCCGCAGCGGTGGGCGAACTCGGCGCCACCGCGATCGCGCAGCGGGTCGCCTCCGGACATCTCGACCGGCATTCAGTGTGGCTGCAGAACAGCATCCGCGGTGCCGTCGGGCTGGCCTTCGCGGTGCTGCTCGCTCGCCTCGTCGACGCGCAAAACGCGTTCTGGATCGGCCTCGGCGCGCTATCGGTGCTGCGCACGAACGCACTCGCCACCGGCGCCACCGTCGTTCGGGCCCTCGCCGGCACCGTGATCGGCTTCGCGATCGGCGGTGCGGCCGTCGCGGTGATCGGCACCAATCACGCCGTGCTGTGGACCCTGCTGCCACTGGTGATCATGGTCGCGGCATCGTCGCCCATAGTGATCTCATTCATCGCCGGGCAGGCCGCCTTCACCGTGTTCACGATCATGCTGTTCAACATCATCGCGCCGGCGGGATGGCGCATCGGCGTGTTCCGCGTCGAGGACGTCGCGCTGGGCTGCCTGGCCAGTCTCGTGGCCGGCTTCCTGTTCTGGCCGCGCGGCGCTGGAGCTGCCCTGGGCGCTGCGTACGCCGACGCCTACCGGGCCTCGGCCGGCTATTTGCGGCAGTCGATCCAGCGACTCACCGGGACGCCCGTATCGGCACCCGATGCCGCGCCGATCGCGTCGGCGGCCGGCACCAGGTTGGACGACGCATTGCGCCAATACCTCGCCGACAAGGGCGCCAAGAATGTCCCGCTGGAAAGCGTGGCCGCGCTCGCCAACGGAGCCACCAGATTGCGGCTTGCGGGCATGGCGATCAGCAGCCTGCGGCCGGACGCACCGGATGGGCGCGCCGGCGACGGACTGCTCGCCGCTCCGGTCGCCGTGCTGTCGCGCCGCACCGACGAGGTGGCGTCGTGGTACGGCGCGCTGGCCGACGGTTTCGTCGGTTCGGCCGGTGAGTTACCGGCGGTCGATTCGTCCGACGATTCCTTCTTGGACGTCGTGCTGCCGGCCGTCGACAGTTGCGGCGACCCCGGCCGCGCCGCCCGCGCCGAGCGCTTGCTCTGGTCGGGCCAGTACCTCGGCGACGTGAACAGGCTCCGCGGCGAGCTTCTCGAACCGGCCGCGCAGGTACGCGCGGCGCAGGCTCGTCCGTGGTGGCGCCGCTGATCGTCGGGCAGAGTGAGCGGTGCCCCCGAACTGGTGAGAGGACCGCCATGACCGACGTTCAGGTTCCTGCTGCGCAGATCCACAAGGCGCACCACCCGGCATTTGTCGCGGTCGCCGAGAAGCGGGCGGCCGACAGCCAGTTGCGCATCGCTGACGCGATCACGAAGTTCGCCGGCTCGATGAGCTTCGTCTACATCCACATCGTCGCGTTCATCGTCTGGATGCTCGTCGTCGAGAAGAACCCGTGGCCGACGCTGACCCTCGTCGTGTCGCTGGAAGCGATCTTCCTATCGACTTTCGTGATGATCGGGCAGAACCGGCAAGCGGCCTTCCAGCAGGCGAAGGCCGATCACGACTTCGCGATGAGCGAGAAGGAACTGCACCTCAACACGGCAATCACCCAGGCGATCCACAACATGATCGCCGAGGTGCACGTCAAGGTTTGCGTGCAACCGAACGCTCAGGGCGACTAGCGCTCAGCCGGTGGGCAGGATGGTGACGTGCCCACTCGCGTGCTGTTCGTCTGCTCCGGCAATATCTGCCGCTCACCCACCGCCGAAGCCGTCATGCGGCACCTCGTCAAGCAGGCCGGGCTGTCCGGCGAGATCGAGGTCGACGGCGCCGGCACCGGCGACTGGCACATCGGGAACCCGCCTGACGAGCGGGCGACGGCGGCCGCGGCGCGGCACGGCATCCTGCTGGCCGGGCGGGCCCGCCAGATCGAAGCACGCGACTTCGACGACTTCGATCTCGTGCTTGCCGTCGACGACGAGAATCTCGAGCGGTTGCGTCACCTCACGCCACCCGGATCGGCGGCGCAGGTGCGCAAGCTGTCCGCCGACGACGTGCCGGACCCGTACTACGGCGGACCGGACGGCTTCGACGACGTTGTCGAGCGCGTCACGGACGCCTGCACCCAGCTGCTCGATGAACTTCGTCAAGCGTGACCCCGCGCCGCTCGAGGCGGCCGGCCTGCGCTGGTTGGCCGAGGCCGGCGCGCGCGTGCCGTCGATCATCGTCGACGAGCCGGATCGCCTGGTATTGCAGCGGATCGAGCCCGGCAGGCTGACGACAGCGGGTGAGGAGGAGCTCGGCCGAATGCTTGCGACGATGCACAGTGCCGGCACGCCGCATTTCGGTTCGCTGCCAGCGGTCGGCCGGTTCTTCATCGGCCGGTGCGAGCTGCCCTCCCCGGAGGGTGACGACTGGAACAGCTACTACCTCGAGCACCGGTTGGCGCCGCTGGCCGGACGGGTCGGGATCGACGTGTCCCGCGTGCGGGTGGAAGCACCCGTCGAGCCGCCCGCGCGGCTGCACGGCGATCTGTGGAGCGGCAACGTGCTCGCGGACAGTTCGGGACGGCCCTGGCTGATCGACCCGGCCGCGTACGGCGGGCACCGCGAGATGGATCTCGCGATGCTTGATCTGTTCGGCTCGATCCCGGCACGGACCGCCGACGCGTACTACGAGGTGGCCCCGCTCGCCGACGGCTGGCGCGAACGCATCGCGCTGTGGCAACTGTTCCCCCTGCTCGTGCACGCCGTCCTGTTCGGCGGTGGCTACCTCACCCGGTCGCGCTCGCTCGTGCAGCGCCTGTCGGCGTCAGGATCGACGCCATGACGGCCAGGTCGGCACCTACCGGCGATGCGAGGCCGGTCTTATTGATCCCGAGCCGGTCGGAGCGGGGTTACGCCGGGACCACCCTTGCGGGCACCCTTTCGCCGCCGGCCACGTCGATGACGCGCTTCGAGCTCGTCGACGGCGTCGAGGTTCGGCGAGATGTCGGACTCACCGCCCGGCACCGCCCGGGTGTCGTCCCGACAATGAACGCCCTGCGGCGCGACCCGCCGACTTGAGTGCCGCACAGCGTTCAGAGTTGACCAAGAGGACGATCCGGCGGCACGGCCGCGTGCGATCGCGCCGGCCCTGCCCCAGATCGTCCGCGACCCCTACCGCGGAATCGCGCCGAAGGCACTGATTGCCCGACTCTGAGGTGGTTGCATAGATAACAGCCCGACCGGGACACTTCGGATCTCTCGGGGGAGGGCTACGCGATGGCCGCGCAACAAACGATGCCAGAAGAAGTCGACGACTTCGCCAAGCAAGAGATCCGCCTTGCCGCCGTACTCAACGGCGGGGTGAGTCTCGCGGTGTGGATGAGCGGTGTGACCCTCGAGATGCATCACTTGGCGATGGCCTCGCAAGGCCTGGGCACCTGGCCCACCTACCGTGCCGCGCTCGACAAGCTCGCCGCGACTGCACGCGTCGACGTGATCGCCGGAACGTCGGCGGGCGGTCTGAACGGCGTCTTCCTCGCCCTCGGCCTGGCTCGGCGGCGCGACTTCGCGCTGCTGCGCGACCTGTGGGCCGAGCACGGCGCGCTGGAGAAACTGCTGCGCAAGCCGCTGGCCAAGAATCCGCCGTCGGCACTCAGCGGCGATGAATACTTCCTCGTCACCATCAAGAACGCGCTGACCGAGATGATGGGCGACGAGAACCCCGATCTCGATTCGAGCACCACCAAGCAGGTGATGCCGCCGGTCGAGCTGATCCTCACCGGCACGCTGTGGAGCGGTCGGCAGAGCCGCTTCACCGACGACATGGGCGTGGGCATCACCGAGCGC